>NZ_JBIPKH010000019.1:0-42470 GCF_044068625.1 Desulfurivibrio modestus | reverse complement strand
GTCAGACCCCATTTTTTATGTTTTTCTGTCCCGGTTTTCCCTCCGGAAACGCCCATCATAATCCCGGCTCGCGCAGCAGGACATCCTTGATCAGGTCGATCTGGCCCTCGGCCCGGGCCATCTCTTCGGCCAGCAGGCCTTGGCGGGATTCAAATTCCGCCAGGGTCGATTCCAGTTGTTTAATCCTGCTCTGACGTTCGGTCGCCAGCTTGGCCTGTTCCGCCTTGGCCCGGGTGGCTTGATCCAGTTGTGTCTTGAGTTCCGACAGGTGACGGCTCTGCTCGTCGAGGGACTTGCTCAACTCATCGAGCTTGGCCTGACGTTCGGTCGCCAGCTTGGCCTGTTCCGCCTTGGCCCGGGTGGCTTGATCCAGTTGTGTCTTGAGTTCCAACAGGTGACGGCTCTGCTCGTCGAGGGACTTGCTCAACTCATCGAGCTTGGCCTGACGTTCGGTCGCCAGCTTGGCCTGTTCCGCCTTGGCCTTCTGCAGTTGTTCAACCTGAGATCGCAGCTCCCGGTTTTCGATTTTGAGTAGATTTTTTTGCAAAACCCAGCAGGGCCGGTCCGGATCCATCTCGGCCTCACAACTCACCACCTCGAAGCCCTTATCCTCCAGAAGCCGAAGCAACTGCTCGGCATCTCGCCCGCCCTCGTACAACGCCACCCTGCCGCAATGGAGCACGACCCGGTCGAAGAGATGAAGCATGCCCGCCTGCTGCAGGGCCTCGAGAACCTCGGCTTCTTCGCCGGGAACATCAATAACCAGCCAGTTTGACCGGTCCGGGGCAAGACCGCTGATCTCGACCAACTCAACCGGACTGAGGGCGTCCACCTCCACTTCCCGACTGAGCCGCAGGCCGGGAAACATTTCCCGCAGGCCGGTCGGGACGCGCAGACTGCTGAAGGCGGCCAGGTTGAAGATATTCAGAACGGCCCTGCTGCCTGCCGGGGCGATGGCCACCGCAACGACCTCAACCTGGGGCAGATGGGCGGTTCGGCGCGCAAGCTGCTGTGCCGCCACGGGATCGGCCTCAACCAGCACAATCCGTTCCGGCTTGGCAGCCAGGTATTCATCCAGCTCCCGGCCCCGACCGGCCCCCAGGTGGATAATGGCGGATAGCTGTGTCATGCCGGCTTATCCTCGACTGTTTTTTTCATGAATGGTTTGATCACACCCCGCAGGGGGCGGGTGATCTTCCAGGATTTGGAATTTTCCATATAGCTGATTTTACGTTCCAGTGCTTTCAGCTTTTTTTCCCTGCGACCAAAATCCTCTTTCTCCTCCTGCAACTGCATGTAGTACCTTTCCAGTTCTTCCTGAACCTGATGGAGCTGCAGCAGGAGCAGTTCGTTTTCCTCTTCCAGTTCCTTGCGCCGGCTTTCGGCCCGCTGCAATAGCTCGCCCTGCTCGACTTTGGACTTGCTTACCTGCTCTAACTTTGATTGCTGTTCGGCCAAAAGTTTGGCCTGTTTTGCCCGTTCGCTCTCCAGTTGTTTAACCTTGCTCTCGTACTGTTGTTGAAGCTCTTCCTTGTCAGAACGGGAATCCTCGAGCTGCTTCAGTTGCAAGTATCTGTTTTCCAGTTCTTCCTGAACCTGATGGAGCTGCAGCAGGAGCAGTTCGTTTTCCTCTTCCAGTTCCTTGCGCCGGCTTTCGGCCCGCTGCAGCAGCTCGCCCTGCTCGACTTTGGACTTGCTTACCTGCTCCAGTTGATCCAGCAAATTGCGGTAATCATCGTAAAGCCTTTGGCAATCCCAATATGGCAGCGGCAGTTCGCCCAAGGGCAGCGATCCGGCCTCAAGTTCGGCCAGCAAATCGTTCAGCTCGGGGGACTGGGCAACCATCTGCTGGGCAATCAACTGGTAAATATCGGATCTGGTGGCGACAGCAGAGGATTTAGGGTGGGATTCAGAGTTGGCGGGCGCGTTTTTTAAGCCCAGATAATCATGGCAGGCCTGGGAAAAAAGTTCGGGAGCAGCCAGGGCGCAGTCAACGTCGATCAGAGTGGCCCGCGCCCGGTTGCGCCGGTAGTATTGCAGGAGTTTTTTGGCGGCGGATTGCCACTGTTCAAGCAGCTCTTTCGGCTCCCGATTTTCGGCCATCGCTTGTGCCAATAATCTCTCCGGCCGGCTGTGCAGCAGCAACAAGTGGGTGTCGGCAAATTCACCAACCCAGAAATCCAGCGGAACTCCGTTTAAGGGAAAGGGGTCAACCGCCAGCACGGAGGGAGATTCGCAGCCATTCAGCAGCTCGGCACAGGCCTCTCTGAATGCCGCGTTTGCGGCTCCACCCTTGGCTCCCGATCGCCACTTTTCCAAACGCGTGGCCGCCGGGCAGGCACAACCGGCCCGCTGCAAGAGCGGCAGAACGCGCTCCCAGTTACAGAAGGGGGTAGAGCCAACGATCAGGTACATTAAAACTCCTCCGTTTTGCAGATTGTTGCCACCTTAGTTGCCATCCGACAACGGTTTTCTGCAACTAAATATCAGCCTATTCGGGTCAAACCCCATCATGGCGCAATCGGCTTTCGGCGCCAGGTCGGTTCCACGGAACACCTGGACCGCAAAACCGGCCTCACTTATCCGCTCAACGTAATCTGGCCCGCAACGCCTCACGTGGTCCCATTGACCAAAGTGTTTTTTCCTTTCTTCCGGTTCAATGATCGCCGGGTTCTCGTATGTTTCCCGGGCCATGATCGGCACCTGCAAAACCGCCCAGCCACCGGGAGACAGGACCCGATAAAACTCCGCGATCGCTTTGCGATCATCGACAACGTGCTCCAGCACATGGCTGCAATAGATAATCGAAAAGGAGTTGGCGGGGTAATTGATGGCCGTAATATCCATCTTGACCATGGCCCTCGGGCTGCTCAGATCCGCGCTCAGATAATCCAGGTTATTGATTTCGCAAAATTTTCCCGCCAGAAACTTTTCCGGCGCGATATGAAGCATTATTTTTTTTGTGGTGCCGTCGAAGAGGTCGGTCTTCATTTTAAAATAGAGCCAATCCAACCGATGCCTTTCCAGCGAGCCGCATATGGGACACCTGGCACTTGCCCTTGGCGGATCCCCGAACGGCAGGAAACTTTGTACTCTGCTTTCACAAATAGGGCAATAACAGGACCCGGCAGGACTGATCCCATCGGTGGGTCGGCAAATCTGAGCCACCAGCCGCGCCAGGACAGGCTTAACCAGGCGTTTAATATTATTAATTGCAGGCATGTAATGTTTCAGTTCGATAATTGTCGCCCAACCGGGGCGGATAGTTCGGCGAGTTTGTCACATTTAGTCCGGCAAGTAAAGAGACAATCATTTGCCATCATCAGCAAATTCTGTTCCGTCCAGGGCTTCCAGAAAACCGCGAATAGCTTCAACCCGGACCAGGGCCCTTTGCGAACCTTTTTTTTCCAAGTGGGCCTGACCGGAAAAAAGTCGGGCCACCCAGCCAGCATGGGCAAAGGCCCCGGCCTGCTCGGCGTAAGGAGGACACGGCAAATCCCATGGCTCAATCGGCCAACGATCCCACTTCCCCGGTACCCCAAGCCGCCAGAACAACTCCACCTTGGGGCGCCGACCGTAGGGGAATGCGCAGTTGAACTCCAAAGGGGCATCCCGGCGAAAAAGTATTTGGGGTTCCTCGCCGGCTTTGGGGGTAAAGCTGTCGTTCAGTAATTGACGGTTATCGGTAACTCTGGCCATTGGCACCAGAAAGTAAGGAATTTCCGGAGAGGTTGTCACCGCTTCCCGCAACTGCCGCCAGGCATCGGGGGTGAGGGAGCAGTTGCCGTCCCATGGCAGCACCCATTTGGCCAGTTGCCGCCCCTCCCTGAGGGCCGCGTTCCTGGCCCCGTTGTTGTTCATTACATAATTATTTTTATGGCGATAAAGGCGCATAATGACTCGTCCCTGTTCCCCTTCGCTCAGGCGGGAAAAGAGGCGGCTGCCGGGTTTGTATTTCTCGAATTCAAACGAGTTATCCCAAGGAATACTCCGGTATTCATCCCACACAAAAGGGATATGAATAAAGGGTTTCCCGCTGCTTTCCAGCAGGGCAATGATGGCCCGCTCCTCCTCGGAATCAACGATACGGTTGACCACGAAACGTTTTTCACAGCCGGGAAAATCTGCCTCGTTTTTCAGAATAAAAGAGAGATTGGCCCGGGACTGGCCCTTGCTGTGCCGGGGAACCAGGTCGTTGCCGATAATCCGGTAGAGCACAAAATTATCAGCTTCTTGAGCCAGACCGCTCGCCCGATATTCCCGCAACAATTGTTCCCGTGAATATCGCCGTGGCACCGGACCACGGTCCAGTGGAGTGGGTAACGGCGCAAGCCACCTCCCCTTTTTCCCTCCTGCCGGCCATAGCAGGCGTTTGAGACTGCGGGCCCCTGGAACTTGGGCCACCAGTTGACGCATCAGACTTAAATCAAAAGCCGACATTAAATTAAGCCTCCACTTAAGCCATGCCGGTCAAAATTTTTGCCGCCTGCTGCAAGGCGGCTTTATAGCGTCGGCCCCTGATCATTCTTTCAAGCTCCTGACAACCGGCCGCAAACAGAATATCAGCCGGAGCCAACTCCGCAGAAACATCATTTCTAGTCGCCCGCACGGTGTCCAATATCTCCGCCAAATCAACCTCCTTGAGGTTGATCGGGATTCCTGCCCCCAAAGGTTCCAGGGACCAACGACACCATGTCATTACCAGTGGCTCACCGTCGCCGGCGAGCATTATCTGGTGTGGCTGCAGGTCGGGGTTATAAATATAAAGAGGCAACTTTTCCAGTTTCTCTCGAATTACAGGCAGCTTTTCCAGCAGCCGCCCCAGGTTGTCTGCTTCCGCCTCTGTATCGACCGCAACCTGCATGGATGAAACGAGGTTTTCATCGAGGCGCTGGGGCAAAAGAGGGCTTGACGAGCAGTACGCCGCCACCAACCCCGGGGGGGGGCTATGGCCCCATCTCCGGCCGATCAGCGTTTTCTGCAGGGCACCCCAATCCGCGCCGGTTGGTCGTTCTCCCGAGCCGGCTTCACAGATCTGGCATTGAAATGAGCCAGCGAAATACTGGGTAATAAGTTTGGGGGCATGCAATCCGGAACGGGAGACATGGCTAAAAAGAAAGGCCTCATGTTCCAATTTCTGTAAATGTTTGGGCGAATAAACATCCATGCGGTAATGTCGCTTTTCGGCAGCCTGCTCCCCGGCAACCGTAATCGCAAAGTAACTCACACCGGGAATTACAGGGTCAAGCCAGGTAACATCGGGCTTTGCCGGCAGAGCCATAACTCGCCCGAGTTCATGCTCTGCCCTTTGATTGCGGTTTCTTTTATTAAAAAGCTCCCGAAAAACGACCTCCTCGGGCGCTTCCTTCTCCTGCAATTGAATATCCTTGAAAACCAGGGCATCAATCCGGTGCCTAGCCCCCGCAAGGGTGACCGTGTCTTTAACGATGGCCACCAGCGAACCGGCGAGTTGGCGCAAAATGATAATGGAAAGAATCGCCGCCAGGATGTTGGCATCCTCCGAAAGCAGCAGGGGGATCAACAGGACGATAAATGAGGAGAGAAAAACTAGTGAGGCCAGAACTTTGAGGTAGTTAAGCAGGTTGTCCCTGATATAGGCCGCTAAAGGCCGGGGTTCAAGCTGATCATAACTACGGGCAAAAAAGGCGGTAAAAACGTAAAAAAACACCATAATCCCTACTACAAAAATAAAAAGCTGGGTATTAATCAGCAATCCAACCAGCAACCCGGCCGTCACAAAAGTGCTGTCCGCGCAAATACCGCAAAATTTAGCATAATATCCCTGAACCACCGCCTGTTGGTTGTTCAGCAGCGGAATAACCTGGGCCTGCCGCAGGACTTGAGCGCTGCCGGCAAGAGCCAGTCGGTCCACGAGGGCATCCAGGATCATGGTCAGGATATAACAGGCGATGGCGCCGAGGGTGAAACCGACAATCCAAGCAGTTTTCTGCTCCGGGGTGATAAAAAACTGAAAGTAGCGAGGCACCCCGGGGGAGCCCGCCAGTAAAATAACCTTCAGGGGCATGAAAAAAGCCAGGACGTAGAAAACCCGAGAGGCCGAGGCCATGAGAATGATTGCCAGGGTTGTCCAAGGCCTGATCCGCAGAAAATTCCGGATTACAGTGCCAAACCAGCCCCAGAAAGAAGTAGTTTCCGTAAACAGATTCATGACTATTTCAGCTCAAGCCTTGCCGGACCCAGCAGACCGTTTGCGGCACGGCCGCATGATATTAAATTTATAAAATTACATGACAAACCATTAGGTTGCACCGTGGCAAGACATATAACACAAAAATCAAGCCAGAAGGAGATAAAATGGCGGCGAACAGGCCGACCTGCACCATCATGGTTAAAAAGGGTACAGATCTATTTTTTATCCGCTCGGCAATGCGCCTTCGACAATAATAATACGGTGTTCCCCCGTTGCGCCCCATCGCTCACCACAAGGATGCTGCAACCCGTTCCCGACCCGGCCGGCTTACTCCGGCCCGATCTGCATGGTCGTGCCAGCCTGCAACCGCCTCACGAACCTGCTCGATGATATTTGCGGCTTCCCGGTCATCCAATCCGGCCTCCTTGGCCAATTTCAGTATTTGCCCACGGCCGGGATTGCGTCCTTCACCGTCCAGGGTCATGGTGTGTTCGCCACCGGGCCCGGAGGCAAAAACAAGATCGTAAGCCTGGGCCAGTCGCCACTCGGCATTGGTGTCATCCATCATGAAGGCAAAGTTTTTCACATGATCGTCCCGGTTGTGCGCCAAGACATTGAAGACCATCCGGCGAAAGGCTTGTGCGACCTGGCGGTGGTCACGGGTCAACAACGATGTGGCTTTGAGCAGATCACGGTAATCCATGGCAGGAATCCGAAAGTTGGCCTGGATCAGGTTGCCGAAAGTGTGCATGTGAAAACGGCGAGCATGATGGCGATCGAACCGTTGGCAACCGAAAAAGCGGTCACCCTCGCGGGTGACAAAGAGACGGCTCCGGGGCAGTTCGATGCCGGCGGCGGCGGCCATCAAGGAATAAGCGTATTCGATCGCCCCGGCATCGGTGTCATCGTAGTGGGACGAAAATTTGACGATCCAGGGCTCGAACCCGGCAGGCAACTGGTCGCTCCCCCCGGCGATGATTCGGTCGCGCAAAGGATCAAATCCGACCAAAACCTTGGGCCGCGCTCCACCCGGTGAACCACCGGCCCGCAGCAACTGCGGCAGCACCTCCACCGTCTCGCCAAGGAGTATTTCTTCAGCGTGGCGGGCCAGGCGGTGAAGATCGAAAGTCTCCGGCACAACTTCAGGCTGCTGCGATGGCGGATGGTAGGTCAACGCGCCCATGGTGCGGGTGCCCAACCAGGCCAACCGATCCAGCGCTCCTAAACTCTCCAGGTTCATGCCGGAAGCCCGAAAGTGGCGATCCATCAGCAACAGTCCCCAGCCATCGGGCAGGGAATCGTCGAACAGGCCGGGCAGCGGGCCAAAACTATGGTCGGTATGCTCGAACAGGCCGGGGGCGAAAGGCAGCCGGAAGGGGGAAAGGTTCAGACCGGTGGTCAAAAATTCCGGGGTATATTCAAAATAGACCCGGTTACGATCTTCGGCCAGAAAGCCGACAACCAACTCATCCCCCGGGGTGCGGGTAAAGCGGACTTCGACTTTTTTCATACCCGACCTCGTTTGGGCAAAGGCTTGGCGGCCCGGCGTTCAAGTTCGGCGATACCGGCAGCCGGTGGCAACTGCAGAATCTCCGCAAAATCGTTGAGCCGCCCAAGGGCATGGGCAACTCTTAACACCAGGTCGAGGGATGCCTTGCCTTGGGTTTCAAAACGCTTGAGCGAGGCGGCGGAAACTCCGGCCCTCGCTGCCAGGGTTTCCCTGGTCCAGATTTTAAGCAACCGCAGTTCCCGCAAACGCCGGGCCAACGACAAGCCCATTTCCCGGGGGGTGGTCAATGTAAGAAGTGCCGGTTCCATGCTTCGATTATACCGGACCAGAGAAAAACAGACAATATTTTATCCTTAACACCATGTAATTCGTGTTTATAGATAAAATATTACTTTTTATTATTTAATTCTGGCCATATGAGTGACCGAATATCCATGATTAGCAGAGGTTATGCTTGAAAAGAACACTGGATAAAACCAACCGAACGTGTTACCTGTAACAGAAGAACATTTGGAGGTTACAACATGATCGCATCAAGCGCGGCAAGAGTACGTAAGCACAGAGAGGGGTTACGCAAGGCAGGATTACGGCCGGTGCAGATTTGGGTTCCCGATACCCGAAAACCGTCGTTTGCCAAGGAGTGCCGGCGGCAATCGGCAATGCTGCTAAATGACCCCGATGAACGCGAAGTGCTGAATTGGATTGAGACCGGCACCGACGTAACGGGTTGGGAATGAGACGCGGCGATCTGGTGACGGTGGCGCTGCCTGGTGATTATGGCAAGCCGAGGCCGGCACTGCTCATTCAAGCTGATTTCTTTGATCTTCACCCATCGGTGACGGTATTGCCGGTAACCAGTGCCTTGCGGGAAACCCCGCTGTTTCGGATAACGATTCACCCCAGCGAAACCAATGGCTTACAAAAAACATCTCAGGTCATGGTGGACAAAACCATGACCGTGGCACGCGAAAAGGTGGGAGCCGCGTTCGGCACGGTTGAGAAAGAGATACTGACGGAAGTTGAGCAGTCTTTGGCGGTCTTTCTCGGGATAGCGTAATTTCCTCGCGACGCAGGCATGGTGTGGCAACCACCTTTTCGATCCGTTGCAGTGACCGAATATCAACGGCTTCATGTCAGCCTGGCCAACAGCCGGTGAAAGCTGATTGCCGGGGACACGGAGGTTGTGGAGCGCTGCTGCTCCTCATCGCCGCCGTAAACCAGGGCCCGCCCCTGACCGTGGGGAAAGTTTTTCCCAAAATGGTCAAGCCCTTTAAAGTAGTCGCGATTGATGGTCATTCCGGCTTTGATCTCGACGGGGTACAAATCCGGCCCCAAACTGAGCAGCAAATCCACCTCATTGCCGTTGCTGTCGCGATAAAAATGCAAATTTGAACGCTTACCCCGATGCAGCCGGAATTTCAGCGCCTCCATAATCACCAGGTTTTCAAAAAGATTGCCGCGCAGAGGATCGCGACTGACATGGTTAACGCTCTCCAATCCCAGCAGATGGGCGGCCAAACCCACATCATAAAAATAGAGCTTGGGCGACTTGACCAGCCTTTTGGCAATGTTGGCAGCGTAAGGAGGCAACCGAAAAAGGATAAAACTTGCTTCCAGCAGGGTCAGCCAGTTGCGGGCAGTTTGATGGGAAACCCCGGCATCGGCCGCCAGGTTGCTGAAATTGAGCAACTGGCCGATCCGGCCGGCGCAGAGGGTGACAAAACGCTGAAGCAGAACCAGGTCCTTGATGTTGATCAACTTCCTGATGTCCCGCTCGACATAGGTTTCCAGGTAGGCGGCCAGAGCCTGAACGGGGTCAAGATCATCCTTCCAGATCCGGGGGTAAAAACCTTTGAGCAGCAACTGGTCGACTCCGGTATCCGTCAGGCGATCATCCAGTTCATCCATGCTCAACGGTAACAGCTTGATAATCGCCGTCCGGCCGGCCAGGGATTGATTGACGGCGCTGGTTACTTCAAACTGCTGACTGCCGGTAAGAATAAACAGGCCCGGCCGCTGCTCTTCGTCAACTATGGTCTGAATATAAGAGAGCAGTTCCGGGGCTTGCTGGATTTCATCCAAGATCGCTCCGTCCGGCAGACCCGCCAAAAATCCGCGGGGATCTTCCTGGGCAAAGCGACGCGTATCAAGATTTTCCAGACTGACATATTTTTTGTCCGCAAAAACCATGCGGCACAAGGTGGTTTTGCCGCTCTGTCGTGGCCCGGTAATGGTCACCACCGGATACTGCCCGGAAAATTTCCGCAGATAAGGCGCTGCTGTACGGGGAATAATAGTCATACCGGAACGTAGCCCGCAATTATGCAGATTGCAACTTTTAATTTAAATATACATAAAAAAGGGGGCAGATCTATTTATTAGCTAAGATGTTCTTTTGAGTCAGCAGCCCGATTATGCTTGCGACGCATTCCGTCAAAAGGCGATTGCCGGTATCAAGACGGAGGTCCGGGTTAGCCGGGGCCTCGTAGGGGGCGGATACTCCCGTGTAGTTTTTGATCAGCCCGGCCCGGGCTTTCTATGCCGTTTTTTCCGGGAAAAGCCCCGGCAGCCAGCGCGAGGCGAGCTTGGCGGGAAAGGCCAGACGAAGAGGCGCCCGCGAACTGGCGGAGGCCAGGGCCTCTTGCTCGATAAGCGCGGCCGTTACGCGGCGGGCCTGGCGCTCGCTGGTGCCGGTGATACGGGCAACTTCGCCCCGGGGCAGCTCACCGCGATAAAGCACGGCTTCCAGCACCGCGCCTGACTTTGGCGGCAGGGTATCGGCCCGGATTTCCTCCTCCGCCCAGATCAGGATACGGTCGCGCAGCCGATCCGGCTGAACCAGGCTTTCCATGAATTTCACCTGGTCGATGCAGGTGGTGAGAAAGAAGCGGGTGAACTCCGCCAACGCCTCTTCGCTCAAATGGCCGCGACCGTCAAGATCATTGCGCCGCACCATATCGCACGCCACAAGCTGACTCTTGTAGGTGCCCTCATTGCGGGCCAGTCCCCTGGCGATGGACCAGACACCGCCCGTATTCAAGGTCTCCAGCAGCATCGCGTAAGAGATCAGACGCGCGACCCGACCATTGCCGTCGAGGAACGGGTGGATCCAGAGCAGCCGGTGATGCGCCGCCGCCGCGGCCAGAATAGCATCCGTTGGGCCGAGATTGCCGTAGCCCGCTTCGAAGCGCGCCAGGAAGCGGGGCAAGGCGCCGGGACTGACGGGTACATGCCGACCCACCCGAACATCGCGCTCCCGCAACGCGCCGGGGATGACCCTTATTCTCTCGCCGCTTTCCGGGTCTTTCGCCCAGAGCAGGTCGCCGGGGAGCAACTCACCAAAGCGCCGGTGAGTCTCGAGGAGACCGCTGCCGGTTGTGGCCCGGCCCTTTAATCCGCCATCATCAATCCATTTCTGGACCGCGATATGAGCCTTTGCTTCGAGCTGCAGGTCGCGCTGGGCGGGATCCGTACTGTAGTCGTTCTTGAGCGCGCGTTCGATATCGACCGGGTGGGTATCGTGACCTTCGATCAAGTTGCTGTAGTAGCAGTTCATGGCCCGTACCAGATCAGCCAGGGCCGCCATTACCCCCCTCGGCAGACTGCGGCGGAACCCGGCAGCCTTGCCCGCAAGTTCAATGGCGAGATCACATAAAGCCGTGCGGTGTCTTGAGCTTTCGCTCACCACCATCGGCTCCATCAAGGCGATCGATTCGCCACGGTCCGGGAGGTTTAAGGCCGCTGCAATGGCCGGTTCATTGTCCGCGCTAATTACACTCATGAACGCTCTTATATCATAGAGTTAAAAGGTTGTCCAGTTACTCAAAGAGCTTCACCGTGGCCGCTCTAATGACCGCTTAGGAAACCACTAGTATTTGTCCATGAGGGCCCGGGCGAATCTTTCCAAATCAGCCACATTCTCGTGGCATACCCGGAAAACCACTTCCAGATCTATCTTGCCGTATTCATGTACCACCAGGTTGCGAAAACCCACGGCCTTGACCATGGCCTCCGTCAGTTCGGGCTCGATGAGGCCTTTGTCCTCCAGGAGGTAAAAAAGCTCGTTGGTGCTTCCGGCCGCGCCCAGCCCCTCTTCGCTGACCACATGCGCGGCCAGGTCGATACAGTTCTGGATGGCCATCTGCAGATTGAACAAAATGCTTTCCTGGCAATCAATATCCCGCAGAAAAATATCCGGGCCGATCTCCCGTTTCGTACGGACCCTTTGCAGATGTTTTTCCATGGCCGATATTTTGGCCAGTATAATGTTCTTATCCACCATGCCCGCGCCTCAGTCTGTTTTCGAGACCCTGTTGCGTCATGCGCAAATAGGGCATAAAGTCCGCCAGCAAGGCGGTGCTGATCATGCGGAACCTGGCCAGTTCCTTGCGATCCCGCACGTAGAGGAGTTCACCGTTGTTAAAAACCTGCGCCCGGGCCAGATAGGAAGCGTTGTTCAGGAACAGGAAATGAACATCCCGTCGCAGGATACGACCCAGGGCCGGCAGCAGGCTGTCCAGCAAAGCTTTGCGGGTCAGGGCCCGGGGTTCTCGAGCCAGCAAAAGGGCGATGTCGACATCGCTGCCGGGCCGCAACCGACCCTTCGCGGCCGACCCGAAAAGGTACGCCGCGCTGATTTCGTTCCGCTGAGCGAAGACCGGCTGCAACTGCCGAGCAATCTCGGAAGGCTGGGGATCTGGGGCAGGGGTCATTTTAGGAAACCAGGGAAACTCCCTATATTTTTCAATCCTGGTGCGCCCGGAGGGATTCGAACCCCCGACTCCCGGCTTCGAAGGCCGGTGCTCTATCCAGCTGAGCTACAGGCGCCCATGCCTTGTCAAACTGCGGAAAACCCCTTGATATTAGCCGGGTTGCTTAAAACCCGCCACATTCTTTCGGTGATCTCGGTGATCTCTTCGCTGGTGACGCTTAAAGGCAACCAGAGGTAAACCACATTGCCCATGGGGCGCAGGATCAGCCCCTCCTCCAGCCCGGCCAGATAGATCGGCCAACCCACCCGCTCAGCCGGAGCGAAGGGGGTTTTGGTGGCTCGGTCCTTGACCAGCTCCAGGGCGGCGATCATCCCCAACCGGCGCAGATCCCCCACCCAGGGCAGATCGCGGAAGCGTTCCAGCCGCCGGCCCAGATGTTCGATCTTGGCCGGCAGCCCGGCCATGGTCCGTTCCTGGCGGAAAACCTCCAACGAACCCAGGGCCGCCGCCGCCGCCAGGGGGTTGCCGGAAAAGGTGTGGCCGTGGAAAAAAGTCTTGCCCTGGCTATATTCGGCGTAAAAGGCCTGATAAACCTCGTCGGTGGTCATGGTGACCGCCATGGGCAGCATCCCCCCGGTCAATCCCTTGGATAAACAGAGGAAATCGGGAGTTACCCCCGCCGATTCCAGGGCGAACATCCGGCCGGTGCGGCCAAAACCGCTGGCCACCTCGTCGAAGATCAGGTGGACGCCGTGGCGACGGGTCAACTCGGCGGCCCGTCGCAACCACGCGGCCGGGTAGATAATCATCCCCCCGGCCGCCAGAATGCGCGGCTCCAGGATAAAGGCGGCGATCCCCTCCCCCTCCTCGGCCAGCAGTTTTTCCAGGGGGGCCAGGCAACGGCAGTCGCAGGCCAGGGGCGCGTCGGGATCATTCAGCCCGGCGGCATCCGCCGGGGGCGGCTCCATCCCGGCCGGGCAACGATAGCAGTAAGGGGGCGGAATTCGGTGGGAGGAAAACATCAGATGGGCAAAGGCCTGGTGAAACTCCGGCACCCCCCCCAGGCTCATGGTGCCGATGGTATCGCCATGGTAGCCCCGCTCCAGGGCCACCAGACCGCGCCGCCGGGGCTGGCCGCTCTGCTGCCAGTATTGCAGCGACATCTTCACCGCCACCTCGCAGGCGGTGGAGCCGTTGTCGGAATAGAAAACCTTGCTTAAAGCCGGCGGAGTCAGCTCCACCAGCTTTTCCGCCAGCAGGATGGCGGGTTCGTGGCTGGTGCCGGCCAGCAACACCTGATCCAACCGCTCCATTTGGGCCCTGACGTAAGCCTTCATGGTGGGGTGCCCATGGCCGTGCAAGATGCACCACCAGGAGGAGATGGTGTCGAAATAGCCCTTGCCCCGGCCATCGTAAAGCATCACTCCCTCGGCCCGGTCGATCAGCAGCAGGTCCCGCCGGGCGTAGTCGTACTGCTGGGTGAAGGGGTGCCAGAGGCAGGCCCGATCCTTTTGCTGCAAAATAGCTTCGTTCAAGATCCTTGCTCCTCCTCGACTCGCCCCTCGACTCGCCCCTCGACTCGATAGATGGCGGGGTACTGGCGATGGCGTTCGGCGTGATCCAGGCCGTAACCCACCAGAAAACCGTGGGCGTCGCTGAACCCGGGGTAATCCACGGTAACCTCCACCTCCCGCCGCTCATGTTTGTCGATCAGGGCGCAGACCCGCACCGAGGCCGCGCCCTTGGCCAGCAGATGCTCCCGGAGCCGGGCCAAAGTGCGGCCACTGTCCACGATATCCTCCACCAGCAGCAGATGGCGGCCGGTCAGATCCAGCTCCACATCCTTGCCCAGCCGCACCTCGCCGCAGGAGGCGGTGGCCTGGCCGTAGCTGGCCGCCCGCACGAAGTCCAGCATCAAGGGAATGCTGATCGCCCGGGCCAGGTCGGCGGTCAGCATGAAGGCGCCGTTGAGCACCCCCACCAGAACCAGATCCCGCCCGGCATAATCCCGGGAAATTTGCCGCCCCAACTCCCCCACCCGGGCGGCGATCTCCTCGGCACTGTACAAAACCTGCATTCCTTTCATCAACCCCTCCTCCTGTCCTCCTGGGGACGGAGTTAGTTTAGTAGGTTAACCGCCTTTTCCCTGGCCACTCGCTCGCCTCGCTGAATCGCCTGCGACACCGATGGCCGGCTCATGGCAAAATAGCCGGCCAACTCCGTGCCGCTGATACCAAGGCGCGAATAACCAAGGTAGCAGATTAGCCCCTTGGCGTGGGAAATATCGTTGGCCCGGCCTTTCTTTCTTAGGTCTTCCGGGGAAACAGCCAGCAGCTTGCAAACTTCCTGCACCAGTCTCGGTAAGTCCCAGCCCTGCCGCCTGTATTGCTCCCGGCGGGTCAATTTCTCCTCGGCCTTCTGCAGCACGGTGTTGACGAAATCCCCATCGCCAAGAATGCGTTCGTCACCCCGACAACATTCTCCGGAACGTTGCAACTGCCGCAAACCCTCCCACCCCCCGGCGCTTCTTCGTAAGCCCCCTCCGGTCAATTCTTCACGCCGGCCGAGACTGATCCCATCGGCAACAAACTGACGGTATCGGGATACCGCCTCCTGCTCGGTCCTGGAGAAACGCGCAAGGACTTCCACGACCACCTGCCAGTCTCTCCTGGTCCGCCCCGCAAGAACGGCGTGCCCGGACCACGGATATTGCTCCAGTTCGCCCATATCTTTCACAACTCCGGCCCTGAGGGGGTTCAGATGAATATAGCGCAGCAATTCCAGAAAATATTTTTCCTCTTGGCAAAAAACAGACTTGTACCGGTTTTGAAAAAGATAACCGCTTCGCTGGTGGCGACGGTTGAATGCTATGGCATAGCCGGAAAGAATTTTCCGCATCAGGCTGCTGAGCGATTGTTCGCCGGTGCGGACAAGAAGATGGAAGTGGTTAGGAAGCAATGCCCAGGCGTAGCACCGGCACCCGGTCTGGGAGAGGCCTGTTTCAAGACGGACAAGAAAGTCGTTCCGGTCGTTGTCGCCCAGGAAGATATCCTGACGATTCAACCCTCTGACAATGACATGATGAACTGCACCGGGGATATCAAGGCGTTTATGTCTTGGCATGCTGGAATCGTAGCTGGTTAAAATAGGATTGTCAACTAAGCTAATAAGCTAACTCCGTCCCCTTGGGTTCCTTGGGTTCGATCACGCCGCCCCAGAAAAGCCTTGACGCCCCGCCCTGCCTCCAGCATCATGGGACTCAAAAGCCCCGGCGACCTCCGGCAGCACCGGGCTTCACCCTCTGGAGGCACAACCATGAAAAAGTACGAATGCAACGTCTGCGGTTACATTTATGATCCGGAAGCCGGCGACCCGGAAGGGGGCATCGCCCCTGGCACCTCCTTTGCCGATCTGCCGGAAAGCTGGACCTGCCCGATCTGCGGGGCCGACAAGAGCCAGTTCTCGCCGATTGAGCAATAACCCCTATTTGCCGATGCAGAACCGGGAGAAGATGGCATCCAGCACATCGTCACCACTGGTCTCGCCGCTGATCTCACCCAGTTGCCCCAAAACGCCCTGCACCTCCACCGCCATCAGCTCCGGGGCCAGGGAGTTCTGCAAACCGGCGGCCACCCGCTCCGCCCCCTCCAGGGCCTTGACCAGGGCGGCCTCGTGCCGGGCGTTGGGCACGCAGGCATAACCGGGGTCCAACGGTTTGCCGCCGGTCAGGGCCTGAAAAACCGCGTCTTCCAGCGCCGCCAACCCCTGCCCGGTTCGGGCCGAGATCGCCACCAGGGGCCGCTCGGGAAAGTCGCCCGCCCAAGGGGTGGTCCCCTGGGCCGCCAACCCCCCGGCCACCTCCGGCAGATCGACCTTGTTCACCACCAGCAGCAGGTTTTTCTCCCGCACACTCTCATACAACGCCAGGTCTTCGGCGGTCACCCCCGCCGCCGCGTCCAGCAGCAGCAGGACCAGATCGGCCCGCTCCCCCAGGCTGCGGGACCGGCGAATCCCGATCTCCTCCACCTGTTCGCTGCTTTCCCGGATGCCGGCGGTATCGACGATCCGCACCGGCACCCCGTGGATATTCAGACCCTCTTCGATGGTATCGCGGGTGGTGCCGGGAATGGCGGTGACGATGGCCCGCTCCTCCCGCAGCAGGGCGTTGAGCAGACTGGATTTGCCCACGTTGGGCCGGCCCAGAATCACCACCGCCGCCCCCTCCCGGAAGATCCGGCCCCGGGCCCGGCCCGCCAGCAGCGCGGCCAGGGGGGCGTTTACCCCCTCCGCCAGTTGCCGATGGAGTTGGCGGTGATCGATGATCTCGCCATCCTCGTCGGGGAAATCGATGGCCACCTCCAGCACCGCCAGGATGGCCAGCAGGGCGTCACGGACCCCGGCCAGTTGCTGCTGGAGGCCGCCGCTGAGCTGGGAGATCGCCAGATTCAAGCCCTGACGGGTTTCGGCGTTGAGCAGATCGAGTACCGCCTCGGCCCGGGTCAGGTCGATGCGGCCATTGAGGAAGGCGCGTTTGGTGAACTCCCCCGGCTCGGCGGCCCGGACCCCCTCCATGGCCAGGATCAGGGCCAGAATCTCCCGCAGAACCACGTAGCCGCCATGGCAGTGGATCTCCACCACCTCCTCCCGGGTGTAGGTGGCGGGCGCGGCCATGTAAACCGCCATCACCTCGTCCAGGGGATGGCCGCTGCCGGGATCGATAATCCAACCGTAGCGCAAACGATGACTGGGAATTGGGGCGGGATGGGCGGCAGGTTTGGCCGGGCGGAAGAGGCGGGTCAGCACGGCGGGAGCCGCCGGGCCGCTGACCCGGATTATCCCGATCCCGCCGGGGCCGGGGGGGGTGGCAATGGCGGCGATGGTGGCCTGCTCGAATTCAGCGTAGGCGTCCATGGCGGACCGCCTCAGGACCTGCCTTTACCCCGGGAACGCGGCGGGCGCCGGCGCCCCCCTCCTTTACCCGGGAGGTGGATCAGAACCTTCTTGAACAGCCCTTCCCCCACGCTCCGGCTGCGGATCTCGCTGTCGCCCTGGAGGGCCAGATGGATAATGCGCCGTTCGGCCGGGCCGACGGCGGCCAGGGTCCGGTTCTGGCCACTGCTCTTGACCTCGGCGGCCAGGGCCAGGGCCCGTTCCCGCAACTCCTGATGGCGGCGATCCCGGTAGCCCCCGGCATCGAGTTCCAGCAGCACCCGCCGATTAAGCTCTTTGGTCAGCATCTTGCGCAGCAGATACTGGAGGGAGTCCAGCACCTGCCCCTCGGAACCCACCAGCAGCTCACTCTCCTCGCCAACCAGTTCGATGGGGATCTTGCCGTCGGGTTGGACCTCGCCGACCCGGGCTTCAACGGCCCGGCCGGTCAGCTCCAGCAGGCGGGCAACCGTGGCCGCCACCTTAGCCAGCTCCTCGGGGGAAAGGGGATCGACGCTCTCCGCCGACTCCTTTTCCGGGGCCGCGGCGGCCTTGCCGACCACTTCGTCGGCCACCTCAGCGGCCACCGGGGCGGCGGCGACCTTCAGCCCCACCCGGACCACCGCCTTGCGGCGGCCCAGGCCAAAAATCCCGGCGGAACCGGTGGTGACCACCTGGATCTCCAGGGCCTCTCTATCCACTCCCAGGGCGGCACAGGCGTTGGTGATCGCCTGATCGACATCGTCGCCCTTGTATTCCATTAAGGCACTCATCGCGATTTTACCTCAATCCTTCTGACGATAGATCGTATATTGCTGGGCGATGGTCAGGACGTTGTTGATGAACCAGTAAAGGACCAGGCCCGAAGCGAAGTTGAGAAAAAGAAAGGTGAAGACCACCGGCAGAAACATCATGATTCTGGCCTGCAGGGGGTCGGTGATCGGGGTCATCTTCTGCTGGATGAACATGCTGGCCCCCATCAGCAGGGTCAGAACCGGAATTCCGCCCAGCCAGGGAATATCGAAGCCGATATAGAGCCGGTCGGGGGCGGAAAGATCGTTGATCCAGAGCATGAAGGGGGCGTGGCGCAGCTCGATGGACTGGAGCAGCACCTTGTAAAGGGCGAAAAAGACCGGTATCTGCAGGATCATCGGCAGGCAGCCGCCCAGGGGGTTGACCTTGTAGGTCTGGTAGAGCTTGAGCATCTCCTGCTGCTGACGCTGGCGGTCATCCTTGTACTTTTCACGCAGCTTGGCCATCTTGGGCTGGATCTTCTGCATCACCTTCATCGACTTCAAACCCTTGTGGGTCAAAGGCCAGAAGGCGATCTTGATCAGAATGGTCACCAGGATGATGGCGATTCCGTAGTTGCCCACCAGGCCGTGGAAGAAGTTGAGCAGATAAAGAGCGGGCCGGGCCAGGAAATCGAACCAGCCGAAGTTGACCGAACGCTCCAGGTCGTGGCCCAGCTCTTTGAGCAACGACAGCTTTTTGGGGCCGTAGTAGATCAGGTAGTCGTAACGCTGGGAGCCGCCGGCGGGAATAATGTCCGGGGCCGCGGCCACCACGGTGGTGGCGGCGTCATCGGGCCGGGAAGAGAAATGGGCGGTGGCCGAACCCTCGGCCAGGGGAATGATCCCGGCCAGGAAGTAGGAGTCGTGATAGCCGGCCCAGCTCACCCGGCCGGTGTAGCTGCGCCCGGCCCGCTCGCCGGCCAGATCCTTGATTTTGACCTCATGGACTTCGTTGTCCACCAGGGCCACCGGCCCGCTGAAAAGAAAGCGGTCCAGGGGGTCCGCCCCATCGGTGAAGGAGCGCGCGGTCAAGCTCAAGTAGGGGGCGCCCTGCAACGGCACCTCGCCGCGATTGCGCACCTCCTCGCTCAGCTCGATCCGGTAATCGCCGTCCCGGAAGGTGTAGGTGCGGACAAACTCCAGGCCCAGGGGGGAATAGGCCCGCAGGGTCAGGGTCTGGCTCCGACCCGGGGCCACCACCAGGCGACCATCCTGCTCGGCCTCGTAGCGCAGCAGCTCCGCCCGGGAGGGTTCCACTCCCCAGGAGAAGCGCAGGGGCAGGCCCTCTTCGGCATCGGTACGGACCAGATCCTTGGCCGGAGAGTTACGATCCACCGTCTCCCGGAAATCATTGACTCGGAAGCTTTTCAGCACCCCGCCGTTCTCGGAGATTATCGCGGTGTAGAGGGCGGTCTCCACCGTGATCTCCCGGCCGGCCCGGCTGGGATCGAGCAGGCTGGCCACATCCACCGGGACCAGCGGGGCTTCGCCCGCCATCCCCGGCAGTTGGCCGATGACCGGGCCGTCACCCAAGGTCGGCCCGGCGGTTTCACCGGCGGCAGGTGGGGAGGCCACCGGTTGAACGGGGGCCGGCATCGACGGGGAAAAAAAGAACTGATAGACCAACAGGACCGCCATGGACAAGACAATGGCGATCAGGGCTCGATAGTTATCCATAACAGCAAAAGGTTCCTTGTGGTTACTTGACCGGATCGAAGCCGCCGCGGCAGAAGGGATGGCAGCGCAGGATCCTTTTCAGGGCCATGAAGCCGCCGCGCCGGACCCCGTGGATGCTGATCGCCTCCACGGCGTACTCGGAACAGGATGGGACAAAGCGGCAACAGGGAGGGAACAGCGGAGAGATAAGGTTACGATAACCGTGGATAAGGGCCAGGCAGCCCCGCCGGAGGAGAGCGCCGAATCCGGCGGCCAACCGGCCAGCCAGGCTTGGATTTGCGGGAGCGACGCCCATCACCGCAACCCGGCCAGTTCGGCCCGGCCCACGGTGATCCGGCTTAAAGCGGTGGCGATCTCCGCCGGACTGGTGAGGGCGAAGTCGCGGCGTACGGTGAAGACCACCTCCAGGGCGGGGTGCATGCCCCCCCGATGCAAACGGAAATATTCCCGGACAATCCGTTTGATCCGGTTGCGCCGCACCGCCGACTTGACCCCGGATACACTGATCCCCAGGCGGGCGCCCTCCCCCCCGCTGGGGGCGGTTTCGGCCAGACGGTAGACCAGGGCGAAATTGTCGCCCCGGACCCGCCGACCTTGGGCGTAGATCCGCTGGTACTCCCCGGGCTTTCTGATCAGCGCGGTTTTGGGCAGGCCAAAGCGCTTCATCGCCTTAAACGCCCGCTAGCTTCCGCTCAGACCGCCAGCCGCTTGCGACCCTTGGCCCGCCGCCGGTTAATCACCGCCCGGCCGTTCTTGGTGCTCATCCGCACCCGAAAGCCATGGGTGCGGTGCCGCTTGGTGTTGCTGGGCTGAAATGTTCTCTTGCTCATGACGAAACCTCTTTAAACCGGTGATGAAGATAATTTTGCGGCTCCCTCCGCAGAGGGAACCGATAAACGGGGAAACTTATCTTAATGGTGAGCCTTTGTCAACCTGTAACCGCTAACAGCCGTTATCGCCATCCAGGCCGAACATCTTGCGCAGGGCGGCCAGGTTATGGCTTTTCTCTTCGGCTCCCGAACAGTTTTTGAGGAAGAGCATGGGGTGGTGGAGCAGTTTGTTGACCAGGGCAACCCCCATCATCTCCACCGCCCGCCGCTCCTGGGGGCTTAGCTTGGCCAGGGCGGGCAGGGTACGCTGCAACTCGGCCTCCCGCAGGGCATCGGCCCGGCGCCGCAGCTCGGTGATGGTGGGGGCCAGCTCCATGTTGTCCAGCCACTGGAGGAACTTGATCACCTCCTCGCCCACGATCCGCTCGGCCCGGTCGGCCTCCTTGCGCCGCTCTCCCTTGTTGGCCTCCACCACCTGCTGGAGGTCGTCGATATCATAGAGGTAGACGTTGTCCAGGTCGTTGAGGCCGGGATCAAGATCCCGGGGCACGGCGATATCGATCAGGAAGATGGGCCGGTTGTAGCGCTGACGCATCAAGGGGGCCATCTCCTCCTTGCGGAGGATCAGATCGGGCGCCCCGGTGGAGCTGATCAGGATATCGGCCTCGGCCAGCTTGGGCACCAGCTCCGCCAGCGAGGCCGCCTCGCCGTTGAACCGCCGGGCCAGGGCAACCGCCCGTTCCAGGGTCCGGTTGGCCACCACCACCTTGCCCACCCCCTGGGCCAGCAGATGCTCCGCCGCCAGCTCGGCCATCTCGCCGGCCCCGGCCAGAAGCACGGTTTTGCCGTTCAATTCGCCGAAGATCTTGCGGGCCAGTTGCACCGCCGCGTAACTGATCGACACCGCGCTGCTGCCGATACTGGTCTCGGTGCGGATCCTCTTGGCCACCGAAAACGACTTGCTCAGCAGGCGATGGAGTACCGTCCCGGTGGCCTTGTGCTCCACGGCCACCCGGTAGGCCTCCTTGAGCTGCCCCAAAATCTGGGGCTCCCCCACCACCATGGAATCCAGGCTGGAGGCCACCCGGAAAACATGGTTGATCGCCTCGGCGCCGGTGAAGAGGTAGCTGTACTTGATCGCCTCCTCCCGGGACAAGCCGCTGCCGGCAAAAAGAAAGTCGCGCACCTTCTCCAGGGTTTCCGCCGCCGGATCGGCCACCAGCAGCACCTCCACCCGGTTGCAGGTGGAGAGGAAACAGCACTCATCGCAACCGGGGATCTGCCTGATCCGCACCAGGGGGTTGAGGCAATCGCCGGAGAAGGTCAGTTTTTCCCGAATCTCCACCGGGGCGGTCTGGTGATTCACCCCCAGGCAGGCGATCTTCTCAGCGAGCATAGGAGTGGGCTCCCCCCAGGAAAAGATTGACCCCCCAGAGGGTGAAAAGCACCGCGCAGAAACCGAGAATGGCCATGATCGCCACCCGCCGCCGCCGCCAGCCCAAGGTGAAGCGCTGGTGCATCATCGAGGCGTAGATCAGCCAGGTCACCAAAGACCAGGTCTCCTTGGGGTCCCACTGCCAGAAGGCCCCCCAGGCCTGGCGGGCCCAGACCGAGCCGCTGATGATCCCCAGGGTCAGCAGGGGAAAGCCGATGGTCAGACAGTGCTGGTTGAGATTGTCCAGGGCCTCCAGCGAGGGCAGGCGCTCGGAGAAGAACCCCATCCGCTTGCTCTTGATCTCTCGCTCGTGCAGCAGGTACATGATCCCGCCGCAGAAGGCCAGGGCCAGGAAGGCGTTGGCCATCAGGGCGATCATCCCGTGGGCCGGCAACCACCAGCTCTGCATGGCCGGGGGCAGTTCCACGATATGGGAAGGCGAGGCCAGGGCCACGATCATCAGCAGCATGATCAGGGGGGTGACGAAGGCGGCGAAATTTTTCACCCGGTAGCGCCAGCGGAAGAGCAGATAGGCCATGGTCAGCGACCAGGCGAAGAAGGAGACCGCCTCATGGCTGCTGGCCACCGGCGTGTGGCCGGAAACCACGAAACGGGTCAGCAGATACACCGTGTGCAGCGCGGCGGCAACGGGCAGCAGCACCCGGACCATGGCCCGCAGTCGCTTGTTGAGCGTGTAGAAACAAACCAGCGAGGCGACGGTGGCCACGGCATACAGGGCAAAAACTGCCAAAAACAGGAGATCCATGCTATTCAGCCCTCATTTTTGATCCGGTCCACCACGGCCAGGGCCTGGGGGGAACCAATACACTCCTCGACATGCTCCCGCACCAGATCCCAGCGCCCCTCCCGGATCCAGCCGGCCAGATCGGCGGCCACCAGCTCCTTGAAACAGCGGCAGTTCACCTGGTGCCCTTCCCCCCGATCGATCACCAGGGGGCGCAGGGCCGCCAGCAGGGCCAGCAACACCCGGTACTCGTCGCCATAACTATCCTCCAGCTCCCGGCGCAGCCGGGCGGCCAGGGCGGGGCTGGCCCCACCGGTGGAGACCGCCAGACTCAAATCGCCCCGGCGAACCACCGCCGGCAGAATCAGATTGCACCATTTGGGCACGTCGGCCACGTTGAGCAGCAGGTTGTCCCGCTCCGCCTCGGCATGGACCCGGGCCTGCACCCCCTCATCGTCGGTGGCGGCGATCACCAGAAAGGCCCCGGCCAGATCCCCTTCGCGGTACTCCCGGGCCAGCCAGCGCAAGGCCCCGGCCTGGCGCAGGCGTTCCAGCTCCCCATCCAGTCGGGGGCTGATCACCGTGACCGCGGCCTCACAGGCCAACAGACCCTCCACCTTGCGGCGGGCAACCGCTCCCCCCCCAACCACCACACAGGGCCGACGGGCGAGCTGCAAACTTACCGGAAAAAAACCCATTAATCAAAACCCCGCATCACATAATAGGGACGAACAATCCCTTCTATAAACAATCTGGCACATTCCGCAATCAATTAACCCCATGGCGGCGCCAACCTAAAGCTCCTCGGCCATCCCCTTGCGCAGCAGCTCCCGCTCCCGCAGGCGCACATACTGCATCACCTCTTTCTCCTCCTGGGGCCGCAGCAGGAACTGAAGCCCGAAACAGGGTTCCCGCCGCTCATTTTCACAAACCCGCACCACCCGCGCCTCCTTGACCCGCAACCGCACCCGCTGCCCCCCTTCACAGGGAAAGGTCATGGTGATCTCACCGAGCAGGTCGCCGGCCTGTAACCCCTCGACCCGCCGCTCCTCCAGGCAGATCAGGATGCCGGTGGCGCTGATATTTCGCGGGATATAGTTGTGTTTTAAATCATCCCGATGGCGGAAGGCCACCTCGCTGCCCCGGGGCACATCCACCCGGTAATTGGCGCGGCGCTGCAACTGGACATACTTGAACGGCACGGTGGTGATCAGGGTGTCGGCGGTAACCTCCAGCAGCTTGACCGAAAACTGGTTCCAGAGTTGCCCCTTGTCCTTGAAAAGGATCCGCAGGGGCTGGGGGGTCATCCCCGGGGGCCAATCCACCGGCATATCCAGCACCACCCGCTCGCTGTCGTACTCGAGCATGACCACTTTGCCCGACTCATACCCCTTGGCCACCACCACGCAGAAGATGTGCTGCTGTTTGATGATGTGCAGAGCCTGTTGGATAATTTTGGCGGATCGGGTAGCATGAATGCCGTCGCCGAAATCAACCCAGCCGCTGGAGAGCGCTCTATGTTCCTCGGAGATGCCAGTCGTCATAGCCGTGAGAATTTAACATATCTTTAAGGAAAGAGCATGGACAACCTGCCTCCCCCCATTCCCGCCGAAGCGATCTGTTTCGGCCTGGACCGGGCCACCGACGAGCGATCGCTGATCGAGCTGCTGCGCCGCTTCGCCCGCCCCCAGCTCCTGGCCACCCTGGCCCCCCGTCTTACCAGCCGGGAGCTGGAGGAGCTGGTTGACCTCACCGGCCGCCTGATGCGCCAACACCTCAACCATCGCGAGTACCATAAACTTTTTTTAGACAATCGGGAAAAGTACTGATTGTCGCAGGCAAGCGCAAGCATAAATACCTTCCGGCGGCCAGATAAACAAGGAGCTACTGCATGACTGAACCGATCATCAACGACCTGCGGGAATTTCTGGAAATCTTACGGCGAGAGGGGGAGCTGGCGGTTATCGAGGAGCCGGTGGACCCCTATCTGGAGATCGCCGAGATCCACCGGCGGGTGATCGCCCGCCAGGGCCCGGCCCTGCTCTTCACCAAGGTCAAGGGGAGCGCCTTTCCGGTGGTCACCAACCTTTTCGGCACTTCCCGGCGGATGGAACTGGCCTTCGGCCGCCGGCCCCTGCGCTTTGTCGCCGAACTGGTGGAGATGATCGAGACCATGCTGCCCCCCAGCCTGGAAAAGCTGTGGGCCCGGCGGGGCCTGCTGCGCCAGGCCGCCGCCATCGGCCTGAAAACCGGCCGCAAAGGCGCGATCCTGGCCAACCGGCAAAGCCCGGCCCGGCTCAGCGAACTGCCCATGCTCACCTCCTGGGCCAGTGACGGCGGCCCCTTCGTGACCCTGCCCTTGGTTTATACCGAGGACCCCGGCGGCCGGGGCCACAATCTGGGGATGTACCGGATTCAGCGCTACGACGACACCACCACCGGCATCCACTGGCAGATCCACAAGGGGGGGGGCTACCACTACCACGAGGCGGAAAAACTGGGCCAGGCCCTGCCGCTGACCCTCTTTATCGGCGGCCCCCCGGCCCTGATGATGGCGGCCATCGCCCCCCTGCCGGAAAACATTCCCGAGCTGCTGCTGGCCTCCCTGATTCTGGGGAAAAAACTGCCCCTGGTCAAAGATCCCCTGGGGGGACACCCCCTGGTGGCCGGGGCCGAATTCGCCGCCAAGGGAGTGGTGCCGCCCCATCTCCGCCGCCCGGAAGGACCCTTTGGCGACCACTACGGTTACAACTCCCTCACCCACGACTATCCGGTTTTCCAGGTTGAGCGGCTCTATCACCGCGACAAGGCGATCTACCCGGCCACCGTGGTTGGCCGCCCCAAACAGGAGGATTTCTACATCGGTGATTTTCTCCAGGAGCTGCTCTCGCCCCTCTTCCCCCTGGTAATGAGCGGGGTGCGCCAGCTCAAGACCTTCGGCGAGGCCGGCTTCCACTGCCTGGCGGCGGCCAGGGTCACCGACCGCTATCCCCGCGAGGCCTTCGCCTCCGGCCTGCGGATCATGGGCGAGGGCCAGCTCTCGTTGACCAAATTCCTCATCATCACCGATGGTGACCTCGATGTGGCCGATTTTCCCCGGCTCTGGCGCCATGTGCTGGAGCGGATCAACTGGCGAACCGATCTTTTCGTCTTTGCCAATGTCTCCCAGGATACCCTGGACTACACCGGCCCCTCGGTCAACTCCGGCTCCAAGGCCCTGATGATGGGCCTGGGCCGGGAGGCCAAGCGGCAGTTGCCCGAGGAGTTCAACCAGGCCCCGCCCCATGGCTGCCGGGCCGCCCGGGCCTTTCTCCCCGGCACCCTGGTCCTGGAGGGGAGTTCGTATGAGGCGGATCGGGAGCTGCCGGCCCGCCTGGCCGCCGACCCGGCCCTGGCCGACTGGCCGGTGGTTCTGCTGGTGGACAGCGTGGCGGCGGCCACCAAAAGCCTGCAGGAGTTTATCTGGACCTTCTTTACCCGTTTTGAGCCGGCCGCCGACATTTACGGGGCCACCAGCGCCACCGTCCGCCGCTTCCATGTCGGCCTGACCCCGCCGGTGGTTTTCGATTGCCGGATGAAGCCCTGGTATCCGCCGGTCCTGGAGGTGGACCCCGCCACCCGCGCCCTGGTGGACGGCAAGATGGCAAAGATCTTGCCCAATTTTGGGGAGTAAAAAGTTCTCATGTTTGACCGCCGGCCCACCGATGGGTTATAGTGAAAACGCGCGTTTGAATCCAGCAAGAGGGCTGCCATGAAGATCGATGATATCCTGCAGAACCAAAAGATTGCCGGCGGTAAAAAAATCTCGGGCCCCAAGGAAGGGGGAATCGATTTCGCCCGGGTGCTGCAAAGCCACCTTAGCGGGACCCAAACCACCGCCGCCACCGGCTCAACCTCGGCGGCGAGCCAGGCCCTGGCCGCCGTCCCCGCCCACTTGCGACTCGAAGGACTGAGCCTTTCCGAAACCACCATCAGCACCCTGGACTCCTTCAGCGCCGCCCTGGGCAACACCGCCCTGCGGACCGAAGAGCTGGAGCCCTATATCAGCGCCCTGGAAAACGATCTCACCGCCATGCAGGCCCTGCGCCGGGAGCTGCCGGAACAGGACCCCCTGAGCCGCCTGTTGGATCAGGTGGCCGCCGTCTCCCATCTGGAAGCCGCCAAATTTCGGCGGGGCGATTACAATTAAATCAATCGATCCGCCCCCGATCTTCCCTGAATGAAAGAACGATTGCAGAAGGTACTGGCCCGGGCCGGCATCGGTTCCCGCCGGGCGGCGGAGGGCTATATCGCCGCCGGCCGGGTGATGGTGGACGGCTGCCGGGTCAGCCAGATGGGGCTGCAGGTGGACCCCGAGTGCCAGCGGATCACCTTCGACGGCCGCCCCCTCTCCTTTCCCGAGGAAAAGATCACCGTCCTGCTCAACAAGCCCGCCGGCTACGTCACCACCATGCATGACCCCCAAGGGCGGCCCCTGGTCGGCTCCCTGGTCAAGGAGCCGGGTTTGCGCCTTTTCCCGGTGGGGCGGCTGGACCTGGAGACCGAAGGCGCCCTGCTGCTCACCAACGACGGCGACCTGGCCAACCGCATTCTGCACCCCCGCTACGAGATCAAGCGCACCTACCAGGCCACGGTCAAGGGGGTGCCGGCGGCCGCCGCTCTCCAGGCCCTGCGCCAGGGGATCGAGTTGGAAGGGCGCCGGACCTGGCCCGCCCAAATCAGAACCCTGCGCCGTCGGGAAGGCGAATGCACCCTGGAGGTGATAATCCACGAAGGGCGCAAGCGCCAGGTGCGCAAGATGTTCGCCGCCATCGGCCATCCGGTGTTGCGGCTTAAAAGAGTGGCCTACGGGGGGCTGCGCCTGGGCGACCTGGCCAGCGGCGCCCACCGGCGCCTTACCGCGGCGGATATCCGCCGCCTTTTCCAGGGGAGCCCGCCCCAGGGGCAACAGGAATAAATATGCTTTGCATTGCCGGAGCGTGACGGGTAAGATGGCTCATCTTGCTGGATTTTATCGTTTATTTATGCACTGTGGGTGAACAACCATGAACAAGTCGGAACTGATCGAAGCCCTGGCCACGGCAACCGAGCTCCCCTCCCGGGAGGCCAGCTCGGTGACCCAGACCATCCTGGGAACCATGATCGAGGCCCTGGCCAAGGGGGAAAGCATCGAGATCCGTGGTTTTGGCAGCTTCACGGTCAAGGAGTACGACAGCTATTTCGGGCGCAACCCCAAAACCGGGGAGAAGATCAAGGTCGATCCCAAAAGGCTGCCCTTCTTCAAGGTGGGCAAAGAGCTGCGGGAACAGGTCAATCAGTGACGATTTCGCCGACCAGGTCGTAGGGGTGGGCCTCGGTGATTTTCACCCGGACCAGGTCGCCGGCCCGGCACTGGCCGTCGGCGATGTAAACGCAGCCGTCCACCTCCGGGGCCTGATGGCGGGTTCTACCCTCCAGCAGCAGCTCCGACTCCCCACTTACCCCCTCCACCAGCACCTCCTCCACCCGCCCCACCCGAGCCTGATTGGCAGCCAGTGAGATCTCGGCCTGCAAGGCCATCAAACGGTCCCGCCGCCGCTCTTTAAGCTCATCGGGGCACTGCCGGGGCAACACGGAGGCGGCACACCCCTCCTCGTTGAAATAGGTGAAGATTCCCACGTGATCCAGGCGGCAGTCGGCCATGAAGGCGGCCAGCCGCTCCAGGTCCTCCTCCTCTTCCCCGGGAAAACCGACCATGAAGGTGCTGCGGATGGTCGCCCCGGGCAGCAGCCGGCGGATCTCCCCCACCAGCTCCCGGATCATCGCTTCTCCGTAGGGACGATTCATCGCCTTGAGTACCCGGTCGGAAACATGTTGGAAGGGCAGGTCGAAATAGGGCAGAATCCTGGGCTGCTCCGCCACCAGGGCGATCAGGTCGGACTTGACCCGCGAGGGGTAAAGATAGAGCAGGCGGATCCAGGGGATATCGGTGTCACGCAACAAGCCATGGAGCAGATCGGCCAGCTTGGGTCCGCCCCGCAAGTCCAGACCGTAGGCGGTCAAATCCTGGGCCACCAGGGTCAACTCCTTGACTCCGGCGGCGGCCAGCCCCCGGGCTTCCCGCAGGATATCGGGCAGGGCTCGACTGCGCAGGTCGCCGCGAATGGAGGGAATCAGACAGTAACTGCACCGGTTGTCGCAGCCTTCGGTAACCTTGAGATAGGCCCGATGGGTTGGGGTCGCCAGCCGCCTGGGCAGCTCCGAGTTCATCAGAAAAGGCGGAATTTCGCCCTGTTCACGGAAGCGGTCGGCGGCTCCAGGCAGGACGGCACAGGAGCCACCCGCCGCCAGGGCCCGCAGCCGATCGGCAATGGTCGCCACCTCTTCGGTCCCGAGAAAGAGATCCACCTCGGGCAGTTCCTTTACCAGATCGGCGCCATAGCGCTTGACCATGCAACCGGTCACCACCACCCGCACCGTCGGATTTTTCCTAAGCTCGATAAGCCCGAGGATGGTGTCGATCCCCTCCTCCACCGCCGACTGGATAAAGCCGCAGGTGTTAACCAGCAGGATATCGGCCTCTTCGGGCTCGCTGACCGGGGTAAAGCCCTGCTCCAGCAGCAAGCCCAGCATCACCTCCGAATCCACCAGGTTCTTGGGGCAGCCCAGACTGGTTAAATGAACAGTTGCCATCAAAATTATCCTCGCCCGATAAAGTGAAAAAGCAGCTCCAGCACAGCGCGGGAGCGGCGACGAAACTCTTTGTGGTTAAACGCGGGCTGCCAGGGGGAATCGGGGCGCGCCAGGTCGGAAATCAACAGCAACTCCACCAGCTCGACCCCCCGGAAAGCCGCCACCGTGGCCAGGGCGGCATACTCCATCTCCACCGCGCAAAGGCCGGCCCGGCGATATTCCTCCACCTTGGCCATGGTTTCACGATAGGGGGCATCGGTGGTCCAGACCGCTCCCCGGCGAACGGGGAGCGCGGCTTCGGCCAGGGCCTGCTCCAGGGAGGTGAGCAAACCCTCGGCGGGCAGCGGCGGCTCGGCCAGGGGATAGTGGCGGGAGGTCCCCTCCTCGCTCAGGGCCGAAGTGGGCAAAACAATATCCCCCACTGCCAGATCGGCCGCCAGGGCACCGGCCCAGCCCAGGACAATCACCGGCCCAGCCCCCAGGGCGATCAGTTTCTCCAGGCAAAGTACCGCCATGGGCGCCCCCACCGCCGGCCCGGCCAGCCAGCCCCCTCCGGCCTGATTCTGCCACAGGTTGCTGTGGAAGAGGCGCTGCCGCCGCCAGCCGGCCGTTTGAGCCAGGCAGATTCCGGCGCCGGCCTCGGCCGGATTGACCAGCAGCAACCCCGGCCCGGCCAGCGCCGGCTCCCCCGGCAACCGCCGGGGAGCGATCACCACCTTATCGTCACCCCCATCGCCCATCAAGCCGCTCCCTGCTGCTGGCCCAAAAAAAAGACGGCAAAGCCTTCGGTTCCGGGCCTTACCGCAAACAAAAACCGGCGACCGAAATCAATCGGTCGCCGGATTATTTACCACAACCGGCCAACTTTTACACCCCGTTACTCCGGGGCGGTCAGCGGCCGACCGCTTAAAGCGGATTTCCCTACATGCCCAGCAGGGCGCCGTAAGGATGAGCGTAGAGCAGGATCAGGGAGATAACCAGACCAAAGATGGTCAGCGACTCGGCAAACGCGATACCGAGAATCATGGTTACGGTGATCTTACCGGAGATTTCCGGGTTCCGGGCGATGCCGGCACAAGCGTTACCACTGACTACACCAATACCGATACCGCAACCCAGGGCGGCCAGGCCGACGGAAAGCGCGGCGGCAACACAAACCAGGGCGATGGCCATCTGGTTAACGCCACCGGCGGCTGCTTCATGGCCGGCAGCCATGGCCACCGAAGAGATCCCCAGGACCATCAGGGCTGACAGAGCAACTACTCCTACCTTTTTCATCCTTACTTCCTCCTTGCTTTGTTATTGAGAAGATTGGCCTTCTTCTTGTGAAACCTTGGTTATTAGTGGGCGTCTTCCATGGCCATGGCGAAGTAGAGCACGCTGAGCAGCACGAACACCGCCGCCTGGACAAAGGAGACCAGCACCCCCAGCACCAGAATGGGCAGGGGGGCGAAATAAGCGCCGGCCAGGATAAAGAGAATGGCCAGCAGGGTCTCCTTGGCCATGATGTTGCCGAAGAGACGAATGGAGAGGGAAAGAATCCGGGCGAAGTGGCTGATCAACTCAATGGGCAGCATCAAGGGAATCAGTACCGGCATCGGCCCGAGGAAATGTTTGATGTAACCGGCCCCATGGTATTTGACCCCCAGGAAATGGGTGGTGACAAAGACGATCAGGGTCATGGCCAAGGTGATATTCAGGTTGGCGGTGGGGGAAAAGAATCCGGGGATCAGACCGATCAGGTTGCTGACCAGGATGAACAGGCCGAAGGTGGCCAGCATGGGAAACATCATCCGGGCACCCTCACGGCCCATGTGCTCGGCCATGAAGTCCTCGATCCCGCCGACCACGGTCTCCCAGAAGTTCTGGCCGGGGCCGGGGATCAGCTCCATCCTGCTTCCCATGGTCAGCCGGGGCAGGATGATCAGGAAGAGCATCACCAGCAGGGTGTAGGTCACATGGGGAGCCAGAAGCTGGGTAAGGTCCCAGAAGTTGCCGGGCTGCGGCATATCATGGGGTACCGGTAGTCCCAGCAGGTTTTCCAGAAGCACGTTAAGAAAAAGAATCGGATGTTCCATGGCTGTCTACTAAGCCTCCCTCACGCCAGAAGTCTTTTGGCCCGGCTGATGGCGGCCAGGGTAATGCCGACTTGCACCGTCGCCAACCCCACCAGAAAGCCGGGAATATGAAGCTGCTGATAACGAACCAGAAAATAGAAGAGCAGGCCCAAAAAAACCAGCCGCCCCAAACACTTGAACATGAACTTGATCTTGGCCGGCTTGGTGGGATTGGCCGCCAGCCGCAATGAATCCCGCTTCAGCCACTGAAAACTGAGGATCACCACAAAGCCGCCGATCAGCACCGATATGGCGGCCAGGGGGGAGGCCAGCAGCCAGGCCGCTCCCGCCAGGGCCAGCAGCACCACATAGCTGATAACCTCCACCCTTTTCAGGGGGATATCCGCCATCTGCTGGATGATCATGCCGTCTCCGGTCGCCGTGGTCATAGATCCTTTCTTTGGCTCAAGCTGTACATATTCTTAAAAGCGGCCGCCACCCCGAAGGCCAGGAAGAGCATGGTCAGCCAGGGGGCGGTGCGGCCGTCGAACACTTTGTGATCGAGGAAGTAACCGATGCCCAGGCCGATGAAAATCGAAAAGACCATGGTCATCCCGATGGTCCCGAAGGTGGCCAGCAACTTCAGTACTTCCTTTTGTTCTCCGGCCATCAGCTCAGTCCCATTGGTGATTCCCAGGCCCTGACGAGGGGGGCGACCAAAATGAATCGCCCCTCATAAAGCCGCAAAGTGTTTCGTATCTATCAAGGCAGGCCTTTAAAGTCAACGGCTTTTTTCCTGGTCCCGCAACTTTTTGAATGACCATTCGCTTTTCTCCAGGGCCAGGGCCAGGTCGGCTTCCGACTGGGCGGCGGAGATAAAGGCGGCCTCGAACTGGGCCGGCGCCAGCCAGATCCCCTGCTCCCGCATGTTGCGATAGTGGGCGGCATACCTGGCGGTATCCGACCGGCCCGAAGACTCGTTGTCGGTCACCGGGCCGGGGGTGAAGAAGGCGGTCATCATCGAGCCCACCCGGTTCAGGGTGGTTTGCCCCGGCAGATGACGCTCGGCCAGCTCGCTCAGTCCGGCGGCGAAGCGGGCGGCCTTCTCTTCCAGTTCCTGATAGAAACCGGGGCGGCTCAGTTCCCGCAGGGTGGCAGCCCCGGCCGCCATGGCCAGGGGATTGCCCGACAGGGTGCCGGCCTGGTAAACCGGGCCGTCCGGGGCGATCTGGTCCATGATCTCCCTTTTGCCGCCGTAGGCCCCCACCGGCAAACCACCGCCGATGATCTTGCCCAGGCAGGTCAGGTCGGGACGGATCCCGTAATATTCCTGGGCCCCGCCCAAACCCAGCCGGAAACCGGTGATCACCTCGTCGAAGATCAGCACGATCCCCAGCTCACTGGTCAAGCGGCGCAGGGCCTGGAGAAAGCCGGGGGCCGGCGGTACCACCCCCATATTGCCCGCCACCGGTTCGACGATCACGCAGGCGATCTCCCCAGCGAGCCCCCGCAGGGTTTTTTCGAGAATCTCCTCGTTATTATAGGGAATGGAGATGGTGTTTTTGACGATATCCTCCGGCACCCCGGGGCTGCCGGGAATCCCCAGGGTCAGCACCCCGCTGCCGGCCTTGATCAGGAAACTGTCGGCATGGCCGTGGAAACAGCCGTCGAACTTGACCACCTTGGCGCGGCCGGTGAACCCCCGGGCCAGGCGCACGGCGCTCATGGTGGCCTCGGTGCCGGAGCTGACGAAACGAACCTTCTCCACCGAAGGCAGAGCGCCGGTGACCAGTTCGGCCAAGGCGATCTCCTTGGAGGTCGGGGCTCCGAAGCTGGTGCCGGAATCCAGGGCCTCGCGGATGGCCGCCACCACGGCGGGGTGATTATGACCGAGAATCATCGGCCCCCAGGAGCAGACAAAATCGATATACTCGTTGCCGTCGGCATCATAAACCCGGGACCCGGCGGCCCGCTCGATGAACAGAGGTTCACACCCCACCGACTTGCAGGCCCGCACCGGACTGTTGACCCCGCCGGGGATATGCCGACAGGCCTTGGCAAAAAGTTCTTTGGATCGTTCGATATTCATTTTTTCCCCTTATAATGTATAGTGTTCGATTCAATGCTTAATGGCGGTGACGGCGCTTAACAGCGAGCAAAGCTAACACGGGCGCCGACCGATGTCAAAAATCCTCTTGTTCCCGTTTGCGGGCGGCCGCGGCCGCCTCGTCGAGATTTTTGTACACGGCGGCACTGCGGCCACACTCGGAGAGCAGGGCCAGGGAGAAGACCACCTGAACGGAGATCAGCAGGATGTGGATCAGGGTCAACTCCTCGGTGGCCACCATGAACATGGCGCTGAGCAGAAAACCGGTGAACACCAGGATGCGCAACGGCTGGATCAGCCAGCGCGGCAGCCTGGCCGGAACCAGATCAATTACCGTACGTGGTTTCTCCCGTGACATGGCACTCCCCTCTTGGCTAATGGATGGGCGACGGTACTGCGGGACTATACCCCGATTATTCCCCTGATTGCACCCGTAAAATTGCCGGGCTGCCACCACCGCGTCACCATTCACATCCCTTGCCACCCAATCCGGCTTGGTCTATATTGGTTGGAAGCGTTAGCGTTCGGCGGCGACCAAACCGCCCGACAATCAACCGCAGACCTTTGGGGGGCCCCATGTCCATAGACACCAACATCAAAATCCTGCTGGTCGAAGATGCCGGCACCATGCGCAAAATGGAGGCCAAGATCCTGGGCCAGGTCGGTTTCACCAACATCGTCGAGGCGGTGGACGGCCAGGACGCGGTGGCCAAGCTGGAAAGCGAGGATGGTATCGGCCTGGTGATCAGCGACTGGTCCATGCCCAACATGGACGGCCTGCAACTGGTGCAATGGTTGCGCGGCCAGGAAAAATTGCGGGAGATCCCCTTCCTGATGGCCACCGGCCACGGCGACAAGGAGTACGTGGCCAAGGCCCTGGAGGGTGGAGCCAACGGGGTGGTGGCCAAGCCCTTCACCCCCAACGAGTTGAAGTGCGCCATGGAGAAGGCCTTCGGCATCGAGCAGGAGGCCGCCCCGGTGGTGGACCAAGGCCCCAAGGTGTCCCGGGAGGGCCGGGTCAACCTCAAGATGGCCCATATCCAGATCACCGATCACCTGGCCCTGGGAGTACTCAAGCACCGGATTGAAACGGGCCGGGAAAAACCCGCCCATTTTTCCCTGGAGACCCGCTGCCTGGCCAGTTGGAACCCGGTCCAGGCGGCCCTGGAGAGCGGCGAGGTGGATGGCGCCCTGATTCTGGCCCCGGCGGCCATGGACCTTTTCAGCTACGACGTGCCGCTCAAGCTGGTACTTTTCGCCCATCGCAACGGCAGCATCTGCGTGCGCAATCGCCAGGGCAAGTATATCAAGCCCTACCAGCAGTTTTTCAAGCACAAAACCTTCTACATCCCCCATAAGATGTCGATCCACAACATGCTGGCCCACATGTATTTCACCCAGATGGGCCTGCGGCCGGGGGTGGCGGGCAAGGAGGCGGTCAACGTCCTCTTCGACGTGGTGCCGCCGGTGGCGATGCCGGAGTTTCTGCGCGACAACCACGAGGCCTGCGGTTTCCTGGTGGCCGAACCCATCGGCTCCCGGGCCATTGCCGCCGGGATTGCCGAAAAGCAGTTTCTCTCCAGCGAGATCTGGGATCGCCACCCCTGCTGCGTGGTGGTCTTCCGGGAAGAGATCATCAACCAGTATCCCGAGGCGGTCCAGGAGTTCACCAACCTGATGGTCACCGCCGGCCGTTCCATCAAGGAGAACATCGACCAGTCGGCCGAAATCGCGGTGCAATTCCTTGATCCAGCCGGCAAGATCGGGCTGTCGGCGGAGCTGCTGCGCAACGTGCTTTCCGACCCCGAGGGGATCGTTTACGACGACCTCTACCCGGTGCGCGACGACCTGGAAACCATCCAGGATTATATGGTCAACAAGATGGAGATCGGCAAGACCATCAACCTGGGAGCCTTCATCGACACCCGCTTTGCCGACCAGGCCTGCCGCAGCGGCGAGCAGAAGGCGGCCAGGCAGGAGGGAGGCGGCCGGTCGGGCGCGGCCCTGAAGCTTGAGGAGTTCAAGGAAAAACAGGTCCTGGCCAGCCGCGAGGGTAAATATCTGGTTTTTGCCTTGGGCAACGAGCGCTACGGGATCGGAATCCTCGACGTGCGAGAGATCATCGGCCTGATGGATATCCACGAACTGCCCAACATGCCGCCCTTCTTCAAGGGGGTGATCAATCTTCGCGACCGGGTGATACCGGTGCTGGACCTGCGGCTGAAGTTCGCCATGGAGGCCGCCGCCTACAACGAGCGCACCTGTATCATCATCGTTGAAATTTCCGGGGTGCGGGGCTCCACCCTGACCGGGATCATTGTCGATTCGGTCTCCGAGGTCCTCAACATCCGCGACGATCAGGTGGAGGACCCGCCCTCCTTCGGCAGCGGGGTGGACCGGAGCATGATCCTCGGCATGGCCAAGCTCAAGGAGGGGGTCACCATTCTGCTGGATATCGACCGCTTGATGCACACCCAGGAGGCGGTGCCCATGGTCGCGGCCGCCGGCGACGCCGAGGAGGTGTTCTAACCCTTGCCCGCCAACCGCCCGATGGTGGTGCTGATCCACGGCATCTGGATGACCGGTTTTGAAATGGCCCTGCTGGGCCGGAGGCTGCGGGCGGCGGGTTTCAGCACCCGCCGGTTCCCCTACTCCTCCCTGCGGACCACCCCGGAGCGCAATGCCGATGACCTGGCAAAATTTATCGACCGGCTGCCGCAACAAACCGTCCATCTGGTGGGCCACAGCCTGGGGGGCCGGATAAGTGAACTGCTGCTTCGCCGCCATCCACGGCTGGCCAAACGGCTGGGCCGGGTGGTCACCCTGGGCACCCCCTTCGCCGGCAGCCACATCGCCCGCTTGCTGGCCCGCAACCCCGTCAGCCGCTTGCTATTGGGAAAAGCCGGGCCGACCCTGGTCAGCGCCGTCTCCTCCTGGGACCATAAACCGCCCCTGGGAGTGATCGCCGGCGACTGCGGCCCCGGCATCGGCCATCTGATCCCGGCAATGCCCAAACCCCACGACGGCACCGTCGCCCTGGCGGAAACGGTAATCGCCGGCGCCACCGCCCGGACCACCATCCCCCACGGTCACCTGCCAATGCTCTTCCAGGGCCGGGTGGCAGCCCTGGTGGCCAAATTCCTCCAAACCGGCACCTTTGACTGATGGCCGAAGGTGCGGTGTCAGGCAAATGCTATCTCTATCCCCTTTTGCTCCCTTTTGCCCATTCTGATTAACCGGTAATCAGGCCTTACGGGACGGCAGGCCTTACGGGACGGCAGGCCTTACGGGACTAGCCTTACGCGGCCTTACGGAGGCCTTACGTTGGCAGGCCTTACGAGGCCTTACGGGACGTTGTTTAATTGCGAGGCCTTACGGGACGTTGGAGGCCTTACGGGACGTTGTTTAATTGGGGGCCTTACGGGACGTTGTTTAATTGTTTAATAGGACCTGAGATGATCTTCTTAACCAGCTCAGGCTGCTCGACAACTATTTCACCGCCTCGCCGCACCGCGTGGCTTGCCGCGGACCGCCTTATGCCGAGAAGCTTCCCGATCTCCGTGCCGGAGTACAAGAGAATTCGCACCGCAATATGGCAGAAAACATCCCTGGCCGTCACAACATCCTTGTTTCTGCTCCGCTTGCCAAGCCGACCGGCCTCAAGGCCATAGAAGCGCTCCACCCTGCGCATCAGCTCCGGCGGTTTCATGCCGGAAAAGAGCTTTTCACTCAGTTCCCGTTCTTGCCGGAGTCGCTCGATAAATGCACCGCTGCCAAGAACTCGCTCATCATATATTTCCGGTTCGGAACCGGCCGGCGTGGAGTCTCTGCGGCTCCTTTTCAGGCCGCCCCCGACAAGATCCGGCCTTCTTCCTTGTTGCAATCCGTCCGCGATAAACTTGAGAAATTGCGCCCTGGCCTTCTCGGGACTCCTTCCAAAGCGCCCCATGATTTCATCCACAACCTGCCCCTCCAGGGTTGCCGCTCCCATGAGCACGGCATGACCACACCACTGGTAACTGTTCAGTGATCCCAGATCCGGCACGATGTTTGCCCGCAGGGGATTGAGATGAATATAACGGACCAATTCCAAAAGATACGTTTCTTCCTCGCAGACCATGGATTTATAACGATTCTGAAAAACATGCCCTACGCGGCGGTGTCGTTTATTGAAATTAACGGCATAGCCGGTCAGCAGACGGCGCATGAACTGCTTCAATTCGATGCGCCTGGGAAGGAGCAAGAGATGGAAGTGGTTGGGGATGATGGCCCAGGCAAAACAGTCGGTGTCGGTCTCTTGCAGCAGGCTGGAAAAACGCTCCACGAAAAAACGGCGGTCAACGTTATCACGAAAGATGTTCCGCCGTTCTATTCCGCGGACAATAACATGCTGCAGCAGGCCTGGCTGGTCGAGTCGTGCTTGACGTGGCATATGAGCAAAATAACATCTGGAAAATTTCTATTCAACAATTAAACAACGTCCCCCCACACCGTCCCCCCACACGTCGTCCCCCCACACTTCCCCCCACAACCCCCAAACCCTATCTTTTCTTTACACGCAGAAGAAAATGAAAAACAAGGGTCACGACCAACGAAATAATTAATGAGTATAAAAAACTAGCTATGACTGCAAAAAAAACAAAAGGGTCAAGATAACCGACAACAAAATAGCCGACAATCTGGTAAATTACGGTTGTGATTAATGATGAACATAAAATAACAATATATTTATTATATATTAGAATATTAATAATTATTGCAGAAAAAATAGCAATCACATGAAATGTGACTAACGCCGTCATTTATTACTCACCATTTTAATTGAATTAATATTATTATTTCAATTACTCGCAACACTTCTGGGCTTGATTATATGCTGATTGACCAAGAGTACGGACGGCACTGTAATATGATCCGGCTATAGATTTACAATGTATTTTCATTGTTCCGTTCAATCCTTCACAGGCTGCAAGCATGTTTTTTCTAAACTCCTCATCACATTGGCTTTTCGTGGAACCACACCGAGCGTAACAGTCGTCGTGTTCCCCGCATGCCCTCTCGAAACAGAAGCTGCCCCACCAACTATCGGGCACTGCCCAATCGTTCCACAAAGTCCCACATTTTAATCCAGTCGGATCAACCACATTCGCCGGATTATTAAGAACATAAGCATACAAATTCGGCCCATCCCCCGCAAACCCGATGGGGTCTTTCGAGATGAACCTTCCCGCCGGGGCATCATAATACCTGGCGCGGTAATAGTATAGTCCGGTTTCGCGGTCGTATTCGCGGGCGGTGAAGGTGTAGGGTTGTTTGATGCGGTTTTTCCGGTTGCGGGGGTTGCCGAAGGAGTCGTAATGGTAGTCCTGGACCACCCGGCCGCGCTGGTCGGTTAGTGCCGTGATCGAGCCCAGGCCGTCGGCGTGGTAGTAGTAGGTGTGGCGGCCCTGGTGGAGGGCCAGGGGCTGGTCGATGCCGGGGCCGGGGAGATAGCGGTTGCCGATTGCTCCGGTTTCGTCGGTTTCGAAGAGGATATCCTGGCCGTCGTAGACGTAGCGGGTGGTATTGACCTCCTTTCCTTTTTGACCGGTGCTCTGCTTTTCGATCCGCCGGCCGAAGGGGTCGTAGGCGAATTCGACCCTGGCGCCGTCGGGCAGGTTTACCCTGATCAGCCGGTTCTCGTAATCCCACTGGTAGGTGGTGACCCCCTCGGGGGTTTCTTTCCGCACCAGGTTGCCGTTGTGGTCGTAAGCGTACTGGGTCCGATTGGTCGCCAGCAGTTGGTTGGCGGCATTATGGCTGTAGCTCTTGGCCAGATGGGAGGCGAGGCGGTTGCCCACCGGGTCGTAGTCGTAATGCTCCTTCTGCTTCTGTGCGGCCCGCTCGATCCCCCGGCCCGATCCTCCCCGTTCATTCTCCGGGCTGAACCCCGGGGTGGACTGCACCGCTTCCCGCAGCCGGTAGATCCGGTCGTAGTCGTAGCCGATGCTGAACCGCTCGGTGGTCTTGCCCAGGCGGTTGCCGATTTTGTCAAGCTCGTAGATGCTTTTGAGTAGCGCCTCGCCCGCAGCATCCCGATGCACCAGCGCGGTCAGCCGGCCGGCGTTATCGTAATCGTAGTCGGCGGTCATCCCGTTGGGATAGGCCAGGGTGGTTCGCCGGCCCAACTCGTCGTAAGTGAAGCTGAACGCCTCGCCGTCGTCGATGGCGGCCAGTTGGCCGGCGGTATTGTAACGGTAGCTGATGGTCCGGCCGTCCGGGCTGATCATCCGGGTCCGGCGGCCGGCCTGGTCGTACCGGTACTCGATGACCCGGCCATAGGAATCGACCACGCCGGTCATTCGGCCGGCGGCATCATAGGTAAAAGAGTAGCCGATATGGCGGTTGGCGGCGGTGAGGATATTGCCCCGGGCGTCGTAGGTGAAGGTTACTTCGCTGCCGTCGGGGTAGCTCTTCTTTACCAGCCGGCCGAGGGCGTCATGGCGGTGGTTGATGGTGTTGCCGTTGGCGTCGGTGCGGCTGATCACCCTGCCCTTGGCGTCATGCTTGTAATTGGTGGCGTTGTCCAGGGGGTCGGTCACCTTGAGCAGCCGTCCGAGCTGATCGTAAGCGAAGAGGGTGGTCTGACCCTTGGCGTCGGTGAGGGCGGTAAGCCTGTCCGTGCCCCCGCCGGAGCAGGTGGCGCAGCCCTCGCCGCCATGACTGAAGGTGGTGACGAAGCCTTCGGCATCGATCATTTTTACCAACTGTCCTTGGGCATTGTATTCATAGCGGCTGGTGTTGCCATTGGCGTCGGTTTGAGTAAGAAGGTTGCCGGCGGCATCATGGGTGAAGGTGGTGACATGGCCCAGGGGGTCGGTAATCTTTACTAAATTGTCGTTGCTGTCGTACTCGAAAGAGGCGACTTGCCCTTGGGGATCGATCTGCCTGAGCAGCCGGCCGACCCCGTCATACTCGAAACGGGTGGTGCCCCCCGCCGGGTCGGTGATGGTAAGCAGGTTGCCGGCGGCGTCATGGGTCATGGCGGTGGTGAGGCCGGCCGGGTCGGTGATGGCGATGACGTTGCCCCGCCCGTCCACCTGGTAGCTGGTGACGGCGCCGGTGGGGTCGACGGTCGCCGTCAGGTTGCCCCGTTGGTCGTAGCGGAACTCGCTGGTTTCCCCGGCGGGATCGGTGATGCCGGTGACCTGGCCGAAGTCGTTATAGCTATACCTGGTGCGCTGCCCCAGCGGATCGGTAATGGAGAGCGGGTTGCCGTTCTCATCGTAACTGTATGAAGTGGTGCCGCCGTCGGGATCGGTCCTGGTCAGCAGGTTGTGGTGATCATCGTAAAGATAGCGGGTGATGCCGCCCAAGGGGTCTTCCTTCTCCACCAGGTCGCCCTTGACGCTGTCGTAGGTGTAGCGCCAGACCCCGCCGTCCTTTTCGGTGACCAGGGCGGTTTGCTCTGCCTCATCGTCAGGCTGAGGGTATTCAATGACGCGCTTCCGCCCTTCCGGGTCGGTGACGCCGGTTACCCGCTGCCGGTCGTCGTAAGCGTAGCTGGTGGTGAAACCGCGCCGATCGGTTTTGCCGAGCAGGAAACCCCGGGCGTCGTAGCTGTAGTTCCAGCTGCCGCCGTCGGGATAAACCACCTTCGCCAGCCGGTTGCCGGAAAACTCGAAGGAATAGTCGCGGCCGGCCGGATCGGTTATGGCCGCGAGCCGGCCGGTGTTGTCATAAGCAAAGCCGGTAACCCGCCCGGCCGGATCGCTAAGCGCAACCAGTTGGCCCCCCTCGTAAACCAAGGAAAGGGTGTTGCCGTTGCGGTCCTCGATGGCGGCAAGCCGGCCGGCAGCGGTGAAACGGTGGACGGTGCCTGCCTTTTGCTTCAGAGTGAAGGCGCCGTCATCGTCCCTGCTCAGCAGCGAGTAATCGCCCCGGGGCGAGAGGTAACCCTCCGCGGTGGCGGTGTAGAGCTTGCGATCACCGTTGGCCATTTTGATCAACACCGAACCGTCGGCCAGCTCCCGCAGCAGCAGTTCGTAGCTATGGCTCCAGCCCCGGCCCAGCACACCGGCATGGGGATCGAGGCTGTTGTAGTAAAGGTTCAGGTCAACCACGGGGCCGCTGCCGCTACCGGCAAAAAGCGGCTGGCGGTGCGAGAGATTGCCGCTGGCGATATTGGCCCGGGAGCCGAAGGCGATCAGCAGGTTGCAGTTGGCGTCCCAGTCCACCCGCAGGGAAACAGTGGCGGTATCCTGGCAGTTGGGATCATCCACCGCCCATGCCCGGAGAACGGCGGTATAGTTACCGGGCTCGGCCTGGGTGCCGTCGGCCGCCCGACCGCTCCAGCGGGTGCTTACTTTGCGGCCGCTGCCGGTGGCGATAACCCCGGGCGACGAAACACCTCCGGCCGCCACCAGTTCGAGCTCCCAGTTGACCGCCTTGCTTGGGCTGCCGGTAATATCGGCGGAAAATGACGCCGCCTGGCCGGCGCTGACATTCACCGTGCCGCCGCCGTTGAAGTTCTCAATATCCAGTTCACAGCAACCTTCCGTTCCGGGTTCGGGAACGGTGAAGAAGATGGTCTGCTGATCGACAATATCACCAAGACGAGACGCGTAATTGGTGTAATGGGTCACCCGCGGGTAATAACAATGAACTCCGAAGATATCCTGCAGATAGACCGTCAAAGCATGCTCACCCGGGTCCAATGTCGAGGGGTCAATCACGATGGCAAAATTCAACAGATCGCCAATGGGGGTATACACAAGGTCATTGTACAAGCTCCACCGCGAATGGAGATTGCGGACCAGATAACTGGAGGAATCATTGATCTGGTAAAGCC
>NZ_JBIPKH010000018.1:0-42567 GCF_044068625.1 Desulfurivibrio modestus | reverse complement strand
CCTTGCCAATCGGGACCTGGACGGCATCACCGCCATCGGCACCGATGAAATCTGCTGGCGCAAGCGAACCAAGGACAAGTTCGTCACCCTGGTTTACCAGCTTGATGCCGGCAGCAAGCGACTGCTCTGGATCGGCCCCAACCGGACCACCAAGGTATTCCGGAGCTTTTTCGATTGGTTCGGGCCGGAACGAAGTAAAAAGCTGCAGTTTGTTTGCAGCGATATGTGGAAACCGTATCTGCGGGTGATTGCCGAGAAGGCCGTCAATGCGGTCAACGTCCTCGACCGCTTCCATGTGATGAGCCACATGAGCAAGGCCATCGATAAGGTCAGGGCCGAGGAGACCCGGGAACTCAAGGCCAAAGGAAAAGAACCGGTGTTGACCAAAAGCCGCTGGTGCCTGCTCAAACGGCCGGAAAATCTCACCGATACTCAGGTGGACAAATTGAGCGACCTGCTGCCCTGCAACCTTAAAACCATCCGGGCCTACCTGCTCAAGGAGGACTTCCAGCGTTTCTGGAGCTACGTCCATCCCGGCTGGACCGGTATCTTCCTCGACGAGTGGTGCACCAGAACCATGCGCTCCCGGCTTAAACCGATGAAGAAGGTGGCGAAGATGCTGAGGGCTCACCGGCCGCTCCTGCTCAACTGGTCCCAGGCCAGAGGCAAGATCGACCTGGGCTGTGTCGAGGGGTTCAACAACAAAGCCAGAGTGACCACAAAACGAGCCTATGGTTTCAGGTCGTATGATATGCTGAAAATCGCCTTGTATCATTCGCTTGGTGATCTACCCACGCCGAAGTTTACCCACAGATTTTGCTGAAGAGCCAAAAAAAAAGGCGGCGGAATTCGGGGAGGGGAGGTGGGGATAATTCAAGGAGAACGTTATCGATGCGCCTTACTTGAAGCGAGAATGCTGGCCCCAGAACGATTCCAGCATCTCCTCGATCTCTTCAGGGGGAAAGCCCTCCTTTGCGAGACCCTGCCGGTATTGGCGCAGGGACTTTCTCGCCCCGGGGAGATCGCCGGCTATGGTCCGGAGATTGTAGAGATTGCGCACCAGAGTCTGGTTTAAGGGGTCGAGCCGGAGGGTGGCGGTCAGCAAATCGGCCGCCTCGGGCGCCCGGTTGCTGCCCACCAGGATGTCGGACCAGGGCCGGGAGATGGTTACCCGGAGGCGGGAGAGTTCCTCGCGCCTGGCCGAAACCGCATCATCGGGGTCGAGCCCCGGCAGGTATTCACCCTGCCAGAAACCGTTTGCGGTCCGGAAGGCGTTGTCCGCCTGCCAGAATTCCCGCCGCCGAACGTGGGCCAGCCCCTTTTCTCCGTAACAGACGAACTGTTTGGCATCGATCACGCAATGTTTGAGACGCAGGATTCCTTTTTCGAGAACCAGATAATCCTGCACCGAGTGCGGCTCAAAGGCGGCGGCCAGGAGTTTTCGGAGCCGGGAAAGGAGGTTGTCCAGCTTGGATCTCGACTTTTCCGGCGAACTCTCCGGCCACAGGATGCACTGGGCCTGCTCCTGGGCGAGAGAGCTGCCGGGAGAGGTGATCAGAAGCGCCAGCAACTGGCGCTGGGCCGGGGTCAGGTCCCAGGCCGAAATCCTGCCTGCCCCGGAGATCGAGAGTTCGAGGGTGCCCAAACTCTTGATTTCAAGAAGCGGGATCATCCTGCCGTCCGGGAGGATGGCCGAGCCCAGCCGTTCAGTGGCCAGATGCCGGGCGTACTTTGGTTCGATGTTCTCCCGGACCGCCAGTGCGAGAATCTCCTTCATTATCAATGGCGACCAGCAGAAGAAATGGACAAACCGGTTTTCCCGCAAGTATTTTAAAGCGATGCGGATATCCGTCAGGGAATCGACTTCACGGCCGGTGCGCAGCCGATTATAAGCCCGATGGACATGGGCGCCGATCAGCATGAATCTGTTGTGATCAACCGCGCTGGAGATGGATTGGTTCAACAGGTTTTCAGCCTGCTCGGCATCACCCATCAGGGCATGGGCGCCACCGATAATGAACAGGTTGAGAGTCCGGAATAACGCACCCCCGGCTATGTCCCGCAGCCGAATCGACTCCTCGGCTGTTGCTGCCGCTTCCTTATAATCACCGCAGGCTGCAAGCAGGAAAGCTAGATAATGAAGAAACTGGCTCCGCAGGTGAGGGTTGGCCCCGCCGTGCGGCAACGTAAGCCCCTGCCGGGCCAACCGGATTGCCTCTTCATTTCTGCCCCCCGCCACCAGTAGATCGATATCCCAGATCAACAGAAAGGGAGCGGCAATGCTTTTGGCCAGGAGATCCCCGGAGGTTTCTCTTTCGAACCGCTCCTTATGATACTGGTAGCTTCCGAAATCCCCTTCCATGTCGAGGAGATTTACCGCGGCGATGCGCAGGAGCAGTTTGTTTATCGCTGAAACCCGCGGACTGACGAAGAGCGGCAGGGCTTGCTCGACCTCGGAGTGGTATGCCGCCCATCTTCCTAGACCATTTTCATAGCAGCGCATGACCCGTAAGCCAGCAACGAGATTTTCCATACCATGCTCACCGGCAAGCTGCAGTCCCAGTGAGGAATAGAAAGCGGCTTTTTCCATCTTGCAGAGAAAAAAACAGTTGCCGCCGGCCAGGATCTGGGCGGTTTGGATGGCGATGGCCGCAGGTAGCGCTTCCCTTTGACTGGCAAACAGCTCCTCGGCCCGGCCAAGCAGCAGCTCGCCTTCATTGTACATGCCGTCCACCAGCATCCTGAATGCAATCATCTGCGCCATGGCCAACAACTCGCCGAAGGGATCAGCGACCGCGGCAAAAAGCTCCCGGCTCCGCTCAAACCAGGAGAGGGCCTCGGGAGGTGAAAAATCCAGGCAGACCACTCCGGTGAGATAGGAGTACCAGGGATAGGCGCGGACCACCTCTTCCGGGATCATTTCCAGGGCCTGCTTCAGGGTCACGATCCGGTGATCGCTCACCAGTGCCATGCCGACCTCGCTGATCACCTGGTGGGCGTCTGCAAAATCCCCGGCCTTCAGATAATATGCGAGAGCTTCCTCGAACCGGGCTTGAGCCAGAAACCAAACGGCTGCTTTCCGATAAGTCTCTTCAATCTGCGGGCCGCTGAGTTCCCTTGCCGCCTGTTGGCGGAGGCTCTCCTGGAAAAAATGGTGGAAAATGTAAGTCTTCTGTTCTCCATCGGTATTTCGGATAAAAAAATTCCGCCGGACGAGATCCTCAAGCATCCGGATATTGTCAACTCCCTCGCCGATCTCTTCCACCAGACCAAGCGGCAGCTGGTCCAACAGGGAGAGATGGACCAGGGAACGCCGTATCTCCGCAGGCAGAACTGCAAGCACCTCCTCCAGAAAGTACTCCGGAATGGCGCCCTGCAGATGGGCAGGAAGAGAATCACTCGCAAGGAGGTCATCGACGTTATCAGTACCGAGCAACTGACCCATCAGCACCAGCCCCATGACCCAGCCTTCGGTGCGGGCATGCAGCTTCCGTATCAGCTCGGTGCTCACCGCCACCCGCATCCGTTCGGCGTACAACTCACCGGTTTCACTTCTGCTGAGCGCCAGTTCCCGGTTGCCGATCAAATACATGCCGCTATTAGCGAGCAACCGCTGAACCGGCGAGGCAACAGGGCGGCGCGTGACAAGTACGAAATGGAGCTTCGGCGCCTGCTCATTGATCATTGCAGCAAGGAATTCAAGACTGGCGGCATAACCTTCCAGAAAATAGACATCATCGAAGACTAGGAAAAAATCACTGCGGAGCTCCTTTTCCAGGTCGGTCGCCAGCACCCGCCCGGATTGGACGCACTCGGAGGCGGCAGCTTCCTTTTTGGCCAGCATCTCCTCGAGAAGGGGGGACTGGAAACCGGGAATGACTCTGGACAGAGCTGTCAACAGGGATTTGAGGAAAAAAACAGGATCGCCGTCTTCAGCCCCGAGTTGATACCAACAGAAGGGTTTTTGCAGATGGCCAAGAAGCTGGGCAGCGAAAACCGATTTGCCTTGGCCTGCCTGGGCCTCGATAAAGATCAATTTTCGCCGCTCGATCCTCTTCACGGCGAGCTTCCGGAAAAGATTTTCCCGAAATACGAACCGCTCGTGATCAAGAAATGGTGGGGTATATTTGCTCTGCTGGAGCGCGGCTGGTTTTTCCATTATGGCTCTTCAGCAAAATCTGTGGGTAAATTTTGGCGTGGGTAAGTCTCCAAGCGAATGATACAAGGCGATTTTCAGCATATCATACGACCTGAAACCATAGGCTCGTTTTGTGGTCACTCTGGCTTTGTTGTTGAACCCCTCGACACAGCCCAGGTCGATCTTGCCTCTGGCCTGGGACCAGTTGAGCAGGAGCGGCCGGTGAGCCCTCAGCATCTTCGCCACCTTCTTCATCGGTTTAAGCCGGGAGCGCATGGTTCTGGTGCACCACTCGTCGAGGAAGATACCGGTCCAGCCGGGATGGACGTAGCTCCAGAAACGCTGGAAGTCCTCCTTGAGCAGGTAGGCCCGGATGGTTTTAAGGTTGCAGGCCAGCAGGTCGCTCAATTTGTCCACCTGAGTATCGGTGAGATTTTCCGGCCGTTTGAGCAGGCACCAGCGGCTTCCATCGTGGCAATTAGCCGATCAATTATATCGCGGCAAGCTAACCAAATCGCCCGGGAATGACAACCAAAAATATGGGGAATCAAGGCCCCGGCCCGCGACCCGATCCCACCCTTAATTCTTGTCTCCTGGGCCTCTTTACAGTAACGTAGCGGCAACTTGGTTTACACTTAAGAGGATGGACCCATGCGGATCATGATTGTCGGGGCCGGAATGATCGGCCAGCACCTCAGCGAGAAGCTTTCCGGCGAAGGCCAGGAAGTGGTGCTGGTGGACAGCGACGAAAAAAAACTGCGCCGGCTGGAGCGGGAGCTGAACGTAATGCCGGTGGTGGGCAGCGGCGCTTCCCCCCGGGTGCTGGAGAAGGCGGGGATCGAGCAGACCGATCTCTTTATCGCGGTCACCGACAGCGATGAGATCAACCTGATCGCCTGCATCATCTCCCGCCAGTACAAGGTCAAAACCCGGATCGCCCGGGTTCGCAACGAGGATTTCTACGCCCAGGGCACCTCCCGGGTGGAGAAAACCCTGGGCATCGACCTGGTAATCAGCCCCGATCTGGCCATGACCGAAGAGATCTTGCGGCTGATTACCTTAAGCCAGGCGGTGGAGGTGGCCGAATTCGGCCACGGCCAGGTCGATCTCCTGGGCTACCAGGCCAAGGCGGAGCACCCCTGCGTGGGCTCCACCCTGGCCGAGCTGCGCGACCTGCAGAATACCTACCACTTCCTGGTGGTGGCGATCACCCGGGGGGAGACCACCATCATCCCCCGGGGTGACGACAAGGTTGAAGTGGGCGACAAGCTTTATTTGGTGGCCCGCCGCCCCGATGTGCCCCTGGTGGAAAAGCTGCTCTTTGCCACCACCAGCCGCCTGCCCCGCCGGGTGTTCATCATCGGCGGCGGCACCATCGGCGCCCGGGTGGCCAGCCAGTTGGAACAGCTCCGGATCGAGGTCCGGCTTTTGGAGCAGGACGCCAAGGTCTGCGAGCGGCTGGCCGAGCAGTTGGAAAACACCGTGGTGCTGAACAGCGACGGCCTGGAGGCCCACGATCTGCTGGAGGAGGATATCGACCAGGCCGACCTGGTGATCGCGGTCACCAACAGCGACACCACCAACATCCTCTCCAGCCTGCTGGCCAAGCACCACGGGGCCAAGAAATGCATCACCCTGATCAGCAACCCCGGCTTCGTCCCCATGCTGGGCAAGCTGGGGATCGACGTGCCGCTCAGCCCCCGCCAGGTGGCGGCCAACATGATCCTGCGCTATGTCCGCCGGGACGGCGGCGGCCGGGTGGTCAGCGTGGCCAGCCTGCTGGGCAACGACGCCGAGGTGGTGGAGATGAAGGTGCCCGATCACGACCAGTTCGTCGATCTGCCCCTGAAGCATCTGACCTTCCCCTACGGCTCCATCGTCGGAGCCATCATGCGGGGCCATCAGACCATCATCCCCACCGGCGACACCCGCCTGGCCCCCGACGACAACCTGATCATCTTCTTCACCAGCGACGCCGAGCAGGGCGTGGCCTCCCTTTTCGACAAATAGGCTTATGCATACCGGCGGCGTACTCAATATCCTGGGCAAACTGCTGTTGCTGATCGCCCTTTTTCTGCTTACCCCCATCCCGGTCAGCGTCTACTACGACGACGGGATGATGGATATCTTTCTGCGCTGCGCCGCCATCGGGGCCGGGGCCGGGGTGCTGCTGATCCTGATCTTTGCCCCGGCCCGGGAACTCAACCTCCGCGACGGCTTTACGGTGGCGGTGATCTGCTGGCTGGGGCTGGCCCTGCTGGGTTCTCTTCCCTACTGGCTCTCGGACCAGGTGCCCTCCTTTGTCGACAGCCTGTTCGAGGCGATGAGCGGCTTTACCACCACCGGCTCCACCATCCTCACCGATATCGAGGCCCTGGCCCCCAGCCTGCTCTTCTGGCGGGCCATCACCCAATGGCTGGGGGGGATGGGGATCATTATCCTCTCGCTGGCCATCCTGCCGCTGCTGGGCGTCGGCGGCATGCAGCTTTTCCAGACCGAGATGACCGGCCCCACCAAGGATCGGCTCACTCCCCGGATTCAGGACACCGCCCGGATTCTCTGGTCGGTATATCTGCTGCTCACCGGGGTGCTGATCGCCCTGCTGATGGCCGGCGGCCTCAATCTGTATGATGCCGTCACCCACGCCTTCTGCACCATCTCCACCGCCGGCTTTTCGCCCTATAACGACAGCGTGGCCCATTTCAACTCGCTCTATGTCGAGGTGGTGATCATCATCTTCATGTTCATCGGCGGCATCAACTTCGCCATGCACCACCATTTTATGCGGGGCAAGCTGGCCACCTACTGGCAGAGCGAGGAGTTCCGGCTCTATCTGGGGCTGGCCCTGGGCGCAACCCTGCTGATCACCACCTTCAACCTGCACGGGGCGATCTATGAAACGGTGGGCGATTCCCTGCGCCACGCCGCCTTCCAGGTGGTTTCGGTGTTCACCACCTCCGGCTTCGGCACCGACGATTTCACCCTCTGGCCCTCGGCCTCCCAGTTGATTCTGGTGGGGCTGATGCTGGTGGGCGGCATGGCCGGCTCCACCTCGGGCAGCATCAAGACCGTGCGCTTTCTGCTCTTTTTTAAGTATGTCCGGCTCCAGTTCCGCAGCCTGATCCACCCCCAGACGGTCAGCGTCATCAAACTGGGGGGCAAGCGGGTGCCCCAGGAGATCATGACCGCGGTGCTGGGTTTCTTCGCCCTCTATTTCATGATCTTCATTGTCGCCACCCTGGCGGTGACCGCCATGGGGGTTGACCTGCTCACCGGCACCACGGCGGTGATCGCCACCCTCAACAATATCGGCCCCGGCCTCCACCTGGTGGGTCCGGCCCACAGCTTTGCCGAGCTGCCCGACGCCGCCAAGATGATCCTCACCTTCTGCATGCTGGCCGGCCGATTGGAGCTTTACACGGTAATCGTGCTGCTCACCCCCGCCTTCTGGCGGACCGCCCGCCGCCCGGAGCTGCGCTGGCCCAAATCCCGCCCCCCCGGCGACCACAAATAGTATGACCGAACAGTACGATATCATCGTGATCGGAGCCGGCCATGCCGGTTGTGAAGCGGCCTTGGCGGCGGCCCGGATGGGTTGCCGCACCGCCGTGCTGGTGATCAACGCCGACAGCATCGGGGCCTTGAGCTGCAATCCGGCGGTGGGGGGGCTGGCCAAGGGCCATCTGGTCAAGGAGATCGACGCCTTGGGTGGCGAGATGGCCCGTAATATCGACGCCACCGGGATCCAGTTTCGCCGGCTCAACACCAGCAAGGGGCCGGCGGTACGCTCCTCTCGGGCCCAAGCCGACCGACTGCTCTACCGGCTGCGGATGAAAGCGGTGCTGGAGCGGCAGCAGAATCTGGCCATCCACCAAACCACCGCCGACCGGCTGCTGATCGAAGACGGCCGGGTCTGCGGGGTGCTGACCTCGCTGGAGGAGAAGCTTTACGCCAAGGCGGTGATCATCACCACCGGCACCTTTTTAAACGGCCTGATCCATATCGGCCTCAAGCAGTTTCCGGCCGGGCGGATGGGGGATGCCCCGTCGCTCTCCCTGCCCCGCCATCTTAAAGAGCTGGGGCTGAGCATGGGCCGGATGAAGACCGGCACCACCCCGCGGCTGGACGGGGGCAGCATCGATTTTTCGGCCCTCGAGGCCCAGCCCGGCGACGATCCCGCCCCACTTTTCTCCTTCGCCAACGCCGGCAAAAGCCCGGAGCTGCGGCAACTGCCCTGCCACGTCACCTACACCAGCGCCGCCACCCACGAGATCATCCGGGCCGGTTGCAGCCGCTCGCCGATGTTCACCGGGATCATCGAGGGGGTGGGGGCCCGCTACTGCCCCTCCATCGAGGACAAGATCATGCGCTTCCCGGACAAGGAGCGCCATCAGATCTTCCTGGAGCCCGAGGGGCTGGAGACGGTGGAGATCTATCCCAACGGGGTGCCCACCAGTCTGCCGGTGGATGTGCAATTGGCCATGCTGCGCAGCATTCCCGGCCTGGAACGGGTGCGGATGATCCGCCCCGGCTATGCCATCGAGTATGATTATGTCGATCCCCTGGATTTGCATCCATCGCTGGAAACCAAGCGGTTGCCCGGCCTCTTTCTGGCCGGCCAGATCAACGGCACCTCGGGCTACGAGGAGGCGGCAGCCCAGGGCCTGATCGCCGGGATCAACGCGGTGCATCAGGTGCGGGAGCAGGAACCCCTGATCCTGGATCGTTCCCAGGCCTATATCGGGGTGCTGATCGACGACCTGGTCACCAAGGGCACCAAGGAGCCCTACCGCCTCTTCACCTCCCGGGCTGAATACCGCCTGCTGCTGCGGGAGGACAACGCCGACTTCCGGCTCTGCGAGATCGGCCGCGAAATCGGCCTGCTGGATGAAGAGCGCCACCAAATCTTCCGCCGCAAACGGCAGGCGATGGATCGATTACGGGAACGCCTGCAGGCCACCTCCCTGCGCCCCGATCCGGAAACCAACCGCCGCCTGGCCGAACTGGGCAGCGCCCCCCTGCGCCAGCCCGCCACCCTGGCCGAACTGCTCAAACGCCCGGAACTGCGCCTGGCAAACCTGTTGCCGCTGGCGGCGGCGGCAGAGCCCGGCGGCGAATTTTCCGACCTGGGCCACGAGGTGGAACTGGAGATCAAGTATGAGGGTTATATCGCCCGCCAGCAGGAGCAGGTGGCCCGATTCCGCAAGTTGGAATCGATCCTGCTGCCGCCGGAGCTGGTTTATGCCGGGATGCCGGGGCTGAGCCGGGAGGTGGTGGAAAAACTGGAGCGGGTGCGGCCCCGCACCCTGGGCCAGGCCGCCCGGATCTCGGGGATCACCCCGGCGGCCATCGCCATCCTGCAGGTGCAGTTGCGGAGCCGGGACCGGAACAACTAAAAGCCAAAAATTACTTGAAAAATCCAGTCGATCTGCCGGGGAAAAAAGAGCCAGAGCCAAGCGGCGGCCACCAGGAAGGGCCCAAAGGGTACCACGCTCTGCCCCCCCTTGCCTTGGCGGACCATGGCCCCGATCCCCACCACCAGGCCCAGCAGTGAGCTGGCCAGGATGACGAAGGGCAGGGATTGCCAGCCCAGGAAGGCGCCGATCATCGCCAGCAGCTTGACATCACCCCCGCCCATCCCCTCCCGCTGGGTAATCAGGAAGTAGCCCGCCGCCACCAGGTAAAAGATCCCGCCCCCCAGCAAAATCCCCAGGGAGGAATCCAGCCAGCCGATGCCCACGGGCAGCAGGGCCACGGCAAATCCCAGGCCGATACCGGGCAAACTGATCACGTCGGGAATAAGTTGATGGTCGAGATCGATAAAAAAGATGGCCAGGAGGGCGGCACAGAAGATAAAGTAGATCCAGTATTCGGGGCTTAAACCGAAACGGACCAGCAACCCCGCCGAAAGCAGGGCCATGGCGGCCTCCACCAGGGGGTAGCGCCAGGGGATCGGCGCCCCGCAGGCCCGGCAGCGGCGGCCCAGAATGATAAAACTGAGCAGGGGGATATTGTCGTACCAGCGGATCTCCTGTTTACACTGGGGGCAGCGGGAGGCGGGACGGGCGATGGACTCGGCGGCGCCCTCCATCCAGGGAGGCAGCCGGGCGATAACCACATTGAGAAAGCTGCCGACCACCGCCCCCAACAGCAGCGCCGAGGCCAGCAAAAGATAATAAGGGATGGGATAATCCATCCGGTTATGTTATATCGAAATGGTGAAATTCGCTGCAAAAATGTGGCAACAACCCGGAACGCCATGAGCATATCAATCGACGAATCCATTCGCCTTCTTAAGGCGGAAATCATCGCCCAGGATCTCCAGCTCCCGGCTCGGCGAATCGAGCCGCTGCAGGAAGCCGTCTCCTGCCTCAAGCTCCGCTTTAAAAGCCGCAAGAACATTCTGGCCATCCTGGGAATGGCCGACGGGGTGATCCGCTACATTCAGCGGCACCAGGTTCACGCCGATCTCGATTGCCTGGATTTTCTCAAGGAAGCCCTGGCCCACGTGGTCAATGTTTACGAGGAGGGCAAGTTCGTCCCCGAACGGGAGGAAGAGCTGGGCAAGCGGATGTATAAAAAGTTTGCCAACCTGCGCCGGATCATGGCGGACCGGCGGGAGGGGAAGGAACCGGCTAAAGCCCCGGCTGCGGCCAAAACGGAAGCTCCAGCCCCGGCGCCGCAAGCGGTGGCCGCGCCACCCCGGCGGGGGGTGGCAGAAAAGGCGCCGGCCGCAACCAACAACGGCGCGCGGGAATATGCCCCCACGGCCAACGACCACTGCCTGACCATCCTGCTGGGGAAAAACCCCCTGGCCCTGCCGGCCAGCGCCGTGGCCCTGGTGGAGCCCCTCGAACCCCGCCGGCGCGGGATCTATATCGCCTCCCACCAGATCCCCATCAAGGATTTCGGCCGCTTTCTCCAGCGGCTGGCCGGCCGTTTCAAAGGGCCCCTGGCCGCCATCCCCAGCCGTCATTTGAAAAAATTGCACCTGCCGCTGGTGATGCCCAAGGGCGGCGGCCTGCCCCTGCTGCCCGACGAACAGGCCCAGCACCTGGTGGTGCTGAGCCATGATCAGTGGCATGGGGTGATCTTCGGCACCGTCACGGCCGAAGAGCAAGCCATCGGCCACTGGCAGGCCGCCGCCAACGGAGATATCAGCGGCCAGGTCACCCTGGACGACGAAAAAGCCTACCCCTTGCTTAATCCCCGCTCCCTGCTGGAACGGGAAGGTTTTCTGATCGCCACCGAGGGATAAAGTATGGAAGCTGTCAACCGTCGCGCCTACAGCCGGGTTCCCTTCAAGGCCACCATCACCTTGCGTTTTGCCGACGGCCTCTACGAGCATTGCGAAACCTCCGATCTCAGTCTCAAGGGGGTTTCGGTGCATGGAGTGACCGGTCGCCGGATCGGGGAACCGTGCGAAGTGGAGCTTTATCTCACCGGCAGCACCAGCAATCTCCATCTCAAAATGAAGGGTGAGGTGGTGCGGGTCAGAAAGGATGGCCTGGCCCTGCGCTTTTTCGCCATCGATCTGGACAGTTTTGTCCACCTCAAAAACATCATCACCCACAACCTTGGCGACCAGGACCAGGTGGAGGAGGAGTTTTCCCACCATCTCGAAGCGACCCGCTCCATCGATTGATCCCCCTGACCTTTTCGCCGCCAACCGGGAGTTTTGCCGCCATGGCCCGCAAGAGTTTACGCCGCAAGCCGGAGTTCACCGTCCGTAAAACCCCTTTCCTGGTGATCCTGGGCTTTATGATCCTGGGGCTGATCGGAATCAGCACCGGGGAACCGCAACGGGTTCTGGAACAGGCGATCCGGGTCTGTCTCAGCTGCATCGGGATCGGTTAGATGGAGACGGTACGGCGCTGGGTTCAGGTCCTCTCCACCCTGCTGGTCAACGGCTCCTGGGATTTTCCCGTCACCCGCTCCATCTACCAGGGGCCGCTCAAGGTCCTTTGCGCCCCGGGGCTAAACTGTTACTCCTGCCCGGCCGCCACCACCTCCTGCCCCATCGGGGCACTGCAACAGCTCTTCGGCGGCCTGCGCTTCGCCCTGGAGAGCGGCCAGTTCTATTTCGGGCTCTATGTGGCCGGCTTCATGGGGGTGATGGGCGGGATCCTGGGCCGGGCGGTCTGCGGCTGGCTCTGCCCCTTTGGCCTGATTCAGGATCTGCTGCACAAGATCCCCTCCCGCAAGTTCGCAATTCCCCGGGGACTGCGCTACCTTAAATATGGCTTTCTCCTTTTTTTCGTGATCCTTTTTCCCCTCCTGATCCTCGACCAGTTCGGGGCGGGAGAGCCCTGGTTCTGCAAATATATCTGCCCGGCCGGCACCCTTACCGCCGGTCTGCCCCTGCTGCTGATGCAGCCTGGTCTGCGTCAGGCAATCGGCCTTCTCTTCTTGAATAAATTTATCATTATGGTAATCTTCATCGCCTGGTCGATTTACGCTAGCCGGCCCTTCTGCCGAACCACCTGCCCATTGGGCGCCTTTTACGCCTTGTTCGCCAAGGTCCGGCTGGTCAAACTCCGCCTGGACGCCTCACGCTGTACCAACTGCAAGGCCTGTCACCAGGTCTGCCCGATGGGGGTCAAGTTCAACGAATCCCCCGATGACGCCGAGTGCATCACCTGCCTGGCCTGTATGAATCAGGCCTGCGAATTCAACGCCATCTCCCTGGAGATCGGCGGCGTGCCGGTGGGTGGCCAGCCTCCCGCGTCCGCCCCCAAAAAGGCGGCCTTACCTCAGTAAAAAAACATCATTCCGGGAAGCGCTTATGAACATGATATCTCGCCGTAAATTCAGCCTTTGCCTTGCCCTCCTCCTGGCGGCCTGCCTCCTGGTCGCCACCGCCGCCCAGGCCAAAAGAATGGTCAGTGTTGACCGTCCCAAAATCAATATGCGCAGCGGCCCGGGCACCAACCACCCCATTATCTGGGAGTTGGGCCGGGGCTATCCCCTGATGGTGATCGGCACCCAGGGCAGCTGGCTGAGGGTAAGGGATTTTGAAAACGACGAGGGCTGGGTCTACCAGCCCCTGGTGGGGCGCAAGGCCCATCTGGTGGTCAAGGCAAAGATCGTCAACATCCGCAGTGGCCCGGGCACCCGTTACCGGGTGGTGGGCCAGGCCAAGTACGGAGTGGTCCTGCAGACCCAGGAGCGGCGCAGCGGCTGGGTCAAGGTCAAGCACGAAAACGGCCTCAGTGGCTGGGTGGCCCGGGACCTGCTCTGGGGCTGGTAAATCTTAGCCGCCCTGGCGTTAGAAGGCGCCCTGGGTCAGGCGGATATCCGCCTGACCGGCCAGATGCTTGACCCAGCTATCGAGCAGGGCTTCCTGTTTGGCTCGCAGCAGCTCGGCCCGGATCGGCTCGGCCCAGCGGGCGAAAAGCCCCTCATCCCCAGGCCGGCGCTCGGCCAGGCGAATTACGTAGTAGTGGTCGTCGGCCGCCTGCACCCGCGGAGGCAGGGGGGATTTTTCGCTCAACCGCAGGCCGGCCTCCACCACCGACGAGGGCAGATCGGCGGTGGTGGCGGTAGCCCTGGCGAACCAACCCGACTGCCGCACCCTCTGGCCCAATTCAGCGGCCACCGCTTCCAGCTCCCGCCCTTCAGTCAACGCCGCCAGGGTATCCTCCGCCGCCAACCGGGCCGCTTCCCGGGCCCTGGTATTGATGAAATCCTCCGCCACCCGGGCCCGGATCTCCGCCAGGGGCGGAATCATGGGCTCTTCCCGCTCCGGCACGAAAAGAATGGCGTAACCACCGTCACCGGTGGGGACAATGGAACTCAGCTCTCCCTGATTGAGGCGGAAGGCGGCGGCCACCAGTTCCTGCCGGCGAGCCAGTTCGGCGGGGGGTTGGCTGCGCTTGAACAAGGTCGTGCCCCGCACCTTCTCCCCGGTCGCCTCCGCTCCCCGGGCCAGGCTGCCCGAGGTCAGAACTTCTTCGTAAACGTCGCCGGCCCGGGCAAAGGCCAACTGGCGGCCCCGTTCAGCCCGCAGCTTTTGGGCAATCTCCTGGCGGGCCTCTTCCAGGCTGATCTGGCGGGCCGACTTAATATCCTCCAGCTTGACCAGATGAAAACCGAAACTGGTCTCCACCACCTCACTGATCTCGCCGGGGCGCAGGGCAAAGGCCGCCGCCTCGATGGGCTCCACCATCTCGCCCCGGCCGAAGTAGCCCAGATCGCCACCGTCGGTGGCGGTGGCGTCTTCGGAGTAGAGCAGGGCCAGCTCCACGAAATCCCGCCCGGCCCGGGCCTGCTCCAGCACCCCCCGCAACTGTTCGCGCCGGTTTTCCCGCAACTCGGGGGAATCGGCGGCGGCACTACGGATCAGGATATGGCGGGCCCGGCGCTGCTCCGGAAAGTTGAACAGGTCATGGTTCTCCCGATAATAGGCGGCGATCTGCTCTTCCGTCACCACCAGGGAAGAATCACCGTCGGGGGAAAAGAGCAGGTAGTCCAGGCGCAACCGGGCCTCACCCCGATAACGCTCGGCATCGGCCTGATAATACTCGTTCAGCTCCTCCTCGGTGGGGCTGATCCCGGCCCGGAAATCGGCCACGGCCAGCCGGAGATAGGAGAGCCGAATCTGATCATGGTCGCGGTGGAACCGTTCGCGGACCTCGGCTTCACCCACCCGGGCAAAGCCCACCAAATGTTCGACGATCTTGCGGCGCTGGAGATCGGTGCGGAGCCCACCCTCGAACTCCTGCACCCCAATCCTAGCCCCAGCCAGGGTCTGACGGTAAACATCCAGACTGAAATAGCCGTTCTCGCTGAATTCACCCATGGCGTGTACCGCCTGGCGTACCTCATCCCGGGTCACCGGCAGGCCGGTTTGGCCGGCGCTCTGGAGCAGCAGCCTCTCCTGGATCAACTGATTGACCACCTGCTCCCGCACCCCCAGGGCTTCCAGCAGCTCGGAGGGGATCACCCCGCCCATCTGGTCCCGGTACTGGGCCAGCAGATCGTCATAGCGACGCTGGAACTCCCGGGTGGAGATCGGTTCGTCGTTGACCACCGCCACCGTGCCGGGGCCGCCGTCGCCGCCCATCTGGGGCAACCAGAAGATAAAAACCAGGATGATGACGACAATGGCGATCTGGATAACCGGCGACCGGGCCTTGCGGCGCAAAAGAGCGAGCATGTTGACTCCCTGATGTTGGTTGATTCTCCGGGGTTCTTCCCCCCGGGGCAATCTTGTTGTTAACTGATTAAACAGCCGAACATCCTAATTTTTTTCCCCAGTTCAGTCAATCGTTTTCCGGTCCGCCCCGGGATCGCCGGCCGGCGGGGAAAAAGATTTTTTAATTGGGGGATAACTGTGGTATCGTACTTGCGAATCTTTCGGCAGCTCAAGGGCGTTAGGGACCCGGAGAGTGCCGGCTCACCAAAATCCGCCGCCCAACACGGGGGAGTGACCAATATGGATGATTTGCACCTGATAACCTGCATCGTGCAGCGCGGAAAATCCGACGAGGTGATCAAGGAAGCTCTGGCCGCCGGGGCCCAGGGCGCGACCATGTTTTATGGCCGCGGCACCGGGGTGCGGGAGCGGCTGGGCCTGCTGGCCCAATTCATCGTCCCGGAAAAAGAGGTGATCCTGATCATGACCAAGGGGGACGAAACCGATCGGGTGTTCAACGCCGTAACCGCCGCGGCCCGGCTCCTCGGTAAAGGGCAGGGTTTGGCTTTTATCCAGAAAGTGGAGCGGGCGGTGGGACTACTCGAAGACCTGCCCTGAACCGGGCGGCCCAGGGTCAAACCGCACCCCCAGCGAGATCATGCTGAAAAACATTCTGCTGCTGGCAATCATTTTTTCCTGGCTCTTCGTGATCCAGGAAATACCGTACGAGACCGTCTACGACGCCCTGGTGGAGTTCGCCTCCGACCGACGGACGCTGGCCCTGAATGCCGTCCTGCTGGGGGGCGGCCTGATCCTGGTCAGCTACCTCTTCTCCTGCTGCGGCCTTTACAAGGTCGCCAAGGCCCTCAGCGTCCTGGTCGAGACCGCCAGTCTCTTCCTGCTGTTCGCCTTCGGCTGCGGCCACGCCTTTTTTTACCTGGTGCTGGAGGGGAATCTCTACGCCGCCACCGGCTATCTGCCGCCGTTTTTGCTCTTCCTGCTGCTGCTTTCCGCCATCAAGGCCCAACGGATCGTGGACTTCAACCACCCCCTGCGCCAGCCCCTGATCCCCGCCGTGCTCTTTATGATCTGGCCGGTGGTCTTCGTCATCTTCTACTCCCTTTTCGGCCGCTAGACTCCCCCTCACCCCTCGATCTCGGCCAGATTGGGGCCGCTTTTGAGGTTGACCAGCAAAGGTACCGCCAGCTCCATCACCCCCTCCATGGCTCCCCGCACCAGCTCGCTGACCGGCTCCAGCTCCTGGACCGGAACCTCGAAGATCAGTTCATCATGAATTTGGAGCAGGGCTTCGCTCTTCAGCCCGGCGGCCCGCAACTCACCATCGCAGGCTATGGCGGCCAGTTTGATGATATCGGCGGCGGTCCCCTGGATCGGGGTATTGATCGCGGTCCGTTCGGCGAACTCCCGGCGCATCTTGTTGGCGGCACTAATCTCCGGCAACAGCCGGCGGCGCTTGAGCAGGGTGCAGACGTAGCCGTCCCGCCGGGCCTGCTCGACAATACTGCCCATGAACTCCCGCACCCCCCGGTAGAGTTCAAAGTAGCGGTCGATAAAGGTCTGGGCTTCCTTGCGGCTGCAATGGAGCTGCTCGGCCAGGCCAAAGGCGCTCATCCCGTAGATGATGCCGAAGTTGATGGTCTTGGCCACCCGCCGCATCTGGGGGGTGACCATGGCCGGATTGACCCGGAAAATTTCGGCGGCGGTGCGGGTATGGATATCCTCACCCCGGCCGAAGGCCTCCAGCAGCACCGGGTCCTGGGCGTAATGGGCCAGGACCCGCAGGTCGATCTGGGAGTAGTCGGCGGCCAGGAAGAGGTGGCCGGGAGCGGCGATGAAGGCGGCCCGTAGCCGCCGCCCCTCCGGGGTGCGGATGGGAATGTTCTGCAGATTGGGGTTGCTGCTGCTCAGGCGGCCGGTGGCGGTCACCGTCTGGTTGAAGGAGGTGTGGATCCGGCCGTCGCTCGGGCTGATCAGGGTGCCCAGCTTATCGACGTAGGTGGACTTGAGCTTGCTCAGGTTGCGCTGGGCGATCACCGTGGCCGGCAGGTCGTGGTAGGCGGCCAGCCGCTCCAGCTCCTTGATATCGGTGGAGTAGGCGGTTTTACCCTTGGTTTTGCGCCCCCGGGGCAGCTTCAGTTTATCAAAGAGGATCTCTTCCAACTGGCGGGGGGAATTGGTATTGAACGGCTCCCCGGCCAGTTGCTGAATCTTCTCCTCCAGCCGGGCCAGCTCGCGGCCGAACTCCTCGGCCAGCTCCACCAGCAGCTCCCGGTCCACCATGATGCCGATCCGCTCCATCCGGGCCAGGATCGGCAGCAGTACCATCTCCACCCGGTCAAAAAGCTCGGTCAACTCCAACTCCGCCAGCTTGGGCTGCAACTGCTCCCACAGCAGCAGGGTGGCCACCACATCCTCACAGGAGTAGTCGGCAGCCGCCTCCAGGGCCACATGGGCAAAGGCGTCGGGGCGCTTATCGCCCCCGGTGACCTCGGCGAAACTGGTCAAGCGCCGCTGGAGCAACTCCTCGGCCAGATCATCGAGCTTGTGCGAGCGTCGGGAGGGATCAATCAGGTAGGAGGCGATCATGGTATCGGCCAGGGGCGGTTCCAGGGGGAAGCCGTGGCGCCGCAGGACCTGGAGGTCGAACTTGAGGTTGTGGCCCAGCTTGAGGGTGCCGGAATCGGCCAGCAGGGGGGTTAAGATCTCCCGCACCCGGGCCAGGGGGAGCTGGCCAGCCACCGGCTTGCCGTCGGCCCGATGGCCGATGGGCAGATACCAGGCTTCCCGCTTGGCCCCTTCCCCCGGGGCGCCGGAGCAGAGCGAAATCCCCACCAGGTCCGCCTGCAGGGGGTCCAAAGAGGTGGTTTCGCTGTCGATCACCAGGGTCGCCTCCCCCCGCCACTGCTGGGCCAGTTCCACCAGCCGGGCCGGGTCGGTAACCAGCCGGAACCGGTCGGCCACCAGCTTTTCGGAGCTCAACTCGCTTTTGATCAGCCGGGTGAAATCGAGAAACTGGAACAGTTGCCGCAACTTCTCCTGGTCGGGAGCTGCATGGGCGTAATCCTCGGGCCGGGCCGGAACCTCCAGTTCGTCGGCCAGCCGGATCAGATCACGGGAGAGCAGGGCCTCTTGGCGATGGACCAGCAATTTTCCCCGCAATTTAGGGGGAGTAACCTCTTCAATCCGCTCATAGAGCTGGTCCAGATCGCCAAAGCTGCCGATCAATCTGGCCGCCGTCTTGGGCCCCACCCCCGGCACCCCGGGCACGTTGTCGGAGCTGTCACCCACCAGGGCGAAATAGTCCAGCAGCTGACGCGGCGGCACCTGGTATTTACCGGTCACCCCCTCCACGTCCAGAACCTTATCGCTCATTGGGTCCCAGAGGGTGACATGATCCCCCACCAGTTGCAGCAGATCCTTGTCGCCGGAGACCACCACCACCGGCTGCTCCGGCCCCGCCAGCCGCCGTACCGCCGCGGCGATCAGATCGTCGGCCTCAAAACCCTCCCGCTCCAGGGACGGGATATTGTAGGCGGCCACCACCTCTTTAATGTAGGGGATCTGGCAGCTCAGATCTTCGGGCATCGTCGGCCGGTTGGCCTTGTACTGGGGGTAGAGTTGGTGGCGAAAATTTGGCCCCTTGGCGTCGAAAACCACCGCCAGAAAACGGGGGGACTTTTCCCGGATCACCCGTAACAGAATGGTGGTGAAACCGTAAACGGCGTGGGTGGGCAGGCCGCCGGGGTTGGTCAGCGGCCCGATGGCATGGTAGGCCCGATAGATATAGGCGCTGCCGTCGATGAGGTAAAGCGGTTCCTGGGAGGTCATGGCCGGGGATCATACCAGGTAACCCCCGATCTTGGCAACGATCCGGCTCGGAGCCACCGGCAGCGGCCGTCGCCACCACCGCCCTTACCCCATGAACTGGCGTGGTAAAAAAGATTAAAGTTTGTCTTGGGCCGACCGATATGTTACACAGGAGAACAATGTTGTGAGCGTCGGCGAATGGCGGCGTATCTTAAGTGTCCCAGCGATGGCCGGCGAAAACGGCCACGGGACGGCCCGGGAGTGGCGACTATGAAGCTTACCAATATCTTTCCCCAGCTGAAGACCGAAAAGCTGCCGGTGAAGCGGAGCCAGGAGACGGCGGCCAGCGCGCCCACCGGCGCGGCCCAGACCGGTGATCGGGTTGATCTCTCCAGCAGCACCCAGGATATCCAGCGGGTGAAGGAGGTGTTGGCCCAGACCCCGGAGGTTCGCCTGGAAAAGATCAGGGCCCTGAAGGGCCAGATCGAGCGGGGTGAGTATCAGGTTGATGCCCAAGCCGTGGCCGATCGAATGCTGCAGAGCCTGCTCTCCGACAGCCGCCTGATCAGCTGATCAACCGTTAAATCTCCCGCGACGGCCCCCGGCCGCCGCCGGTAACCGCCCTTCGGGGCGGTTTTTTTGTGCCCCATCTCCGCCCCGTTTCCCTTTCCAGTCCGTTGAAAAAGCCATCCCTGGCTTTTTCAACTAACGGTTGGCCAAAGATGGCTTTGGCCAACCTCACGAATTCATTGCCACTTTCAGTGCCAATGAATTCGGCGGCCCATCCATGGGCCGCTAACAACCCGTTTTTCAACGGGCTGTTACACCCCCAACAGCATGATCAGCCAGTGGAGAAGGGGCAGGGTGATGAAGGCCAACAGCACTCCGTAGCCCACCAGAGCGGCGGCCAGGGGGGGCGCCAGACCGGCCAGCATGGCCAGGGCGCCGGCGGAGATCATCGGCGGCATGCCGGCCTCGAAGATCGCCACCTGCGTCGGCTCGCCGCCCAGGCCCAGAAAAAGACAACCCAGGAGGGCCGCCAGGGGAGCCATCCCCATTTTGAGGGTAAGCCCACCCAGCAGGGGGGAGAGCAGCTCCCGGGGCAGGCGCAGGGTCATCTGCCAGCCCACCGCCAGCATCACCAGGGGAACCAGGGTGGCGGCCAAGGTGGCCAGTAGGGCCGCCAGGGGAGCAGGCCAGGCCAGGGGAGCGGCCGATGTCCCGCCCAGATGCATCCCCAGGCCGATCAGCAGGGCGATGAAGGGGGGAAAACGGATAATCTTACCCAGCACCTGCCGGGGACTAACCCGCCCCTCACCGCTGTACAGGGCCAACACCAGCGCCCCGTAGGTGGAGAGGGCCAGAAATGAACCCAGTTGGTCGTAAAGCAGGGCATAGGGCACCCCCTCCTCCCCGAAAAAGGCGGTAACCATGGGAATGCCCAGGAAGGAGGTATTACCCATGGGCACCAGCAGCAGCAGACAACCGGTGACCGGTCGACTCCAGCCGGCGATCCGGGCAATCAGCAGGGTCAGGAGAGCGAAGGAGGCCAGCATCACCCAGGGCATAATCACCGGAACCAGCACCGCCCGGGAGAAAACCAGCTCGGGAATTTTCAGCAACACCAGGGCGGGCAGGGAGATATTGATCACCACCAGATTAAGCACGGTGGCCCCCCCCTGGGGCATCTGCGGCAGCCGCCGCAAACCGACCCCCGCCAGCAAACAGGTGATGGTAATCAGAAAATTTTCCATGGCGTCAGCGAATTATCCGGTTGATTCCAACCAGGGCCAGGCCGCAAATAAGCAGAGCCAGCCCGACCCAGGTGGCAGCAATGGCGGCAAAGATCTGGGGCGCCTTCATCAGGGTGGTCATCAGCGAATCCTGGTAATAAAAAAACCAGGGATGGTCGGGGGGGAAAATCCACTCATGGAGCAGGTCAAAAAACCGCTGGGGTCCCACCAGGGCCAGCAGCAGCCCGCCGACCCCCAGCAGGAGAGCCGTGGCCACCACCACCTTTGAAGGCGGCGGCAGGGACCAGCGCCGCAGGCGCAGCAGCAGGACCAGGCCCACCGCTCCCGCCAGCAGCACCCAGCCAAACCCCAGCAACAGCTTCACCAGCCGGGCCACATCCCGCAGATGCCCGATCTCATCGGCCTGCAACAGTTGGCCCAGGGCGCGGCCCTGTTGGTCGCGGTACTCGATGGCGGCCAGCTCGGTGCGGCCATGGATCCCCTGGACAATCAGGGCGAAGAGACGCCGATGCTCGGCGGGAGAGGTCTGGACAAAATCGGCCCGGCCGTGGCGGTTTTGCGGGGCATAAAGGGCGATATGCTCCTCGATCTCCAGGACCCGATACCAGAAGGGATAGAGAAAATCCAGCCGGGCCAGCAGCAGCCAGCTCAGCAGCAGGGCAGCGGGCAGCAGGCAGGCGATCAGGGCCCAACCGGGCAACCGGTGCCATCTTTTCTCAGCGCCATTGAACATAATGAACGCCGCCTCGGCGGCTACTCCTTTCTGATCATCGCCGAGCGGGCGTGGCCGGTCAGCCCTTCCAGGCGGGCCAGCCGGTCGATGGCCGGCAGATCGGCCAGCAGCGCCTCCCGGGAGTAGCTGATCAGGCTGCTTTTCTTGACGAAGGTCTCCACCCCCAGGGCCGAGGAGAAACGGGCGGTACCCATGGTGGGCAGCACGTGGTTGGGCCCGGCCAGATAATCCCCGGCCGCCTCCGGGGTGTAACTGCCCAGGAAGATGGCGCCGGCGTGGCGGATTCGGGGCAGCCAGGCAAAGGGATCGGCCACCATCAACTCCAGATGCTCGATGGCGATCCCATTGGCCAGGGTGATCGCCTCCTCCAGATCGGCCGCCACCAGCAACAAGCCCTTATCCCGCAAGGATTTGGTGGCAATATCGACCCGCTCCAGCTCCGGCAGCTGCCCCTCGACGGCGGCGGCGACCCGCTCGGCCAAAGCGGTCTCGGTACAGATGCAGATGGCCAAAGCCTGGGGATCATGCTCGGCCTGGGCCAGGAGATCGGCGGCGGCATATTCCGGTCGGGCGCTGCCGTCGGCCACGATCAGGACCTCACTGGGGCCGGCGATCATGTCGATCCTGACCCGTCCGGCAACCTGGCGCTTGGCCTCGGTGACATACTGGTTGCCGGGTCCGACAATCACATCCACCGCCGGCACGGTTTCGGTACCGTAGGCCAGGGCGGCCACCGCCCAGGCACTGCCCGCCTTATAAATTTCGCTGATGCCGATCCGGTGGGCCGCCACCAGCAGGGCCGGGCTGATCCGGCCCTGGCCGTCGGGGGGGGTCAGCATCACCCGGCGGGGCACCCCGGCGATTCCGGCCGGAATCCCGTTCATCAACACCGAGGAGACCAGGGGCGTGCTGCCGCCCTGGCCGCCCGGCACGTAGAGGCCGGCGGCATCCACCGGATTGACCAGCCGACCGGTGATCACCCCGTCATCCCGGGTCAGCAGCCAGGACTGCTCCCGCTCCCGTTCGTGGAACTCGCGGATCCGCCGGCAGGCCAACTCCAGATCGGCCATAAACTCCGGGGTTACCTGGGCATGGGCCGCCTCGATCTCCGCCGGCGTCACCGCCAGTTGCCCGGCGGTGAACTGGGGGGCGTCAAATTTGCGGGTGAACTCCACCAGGGCGGCGTCCCCGCGGCTTCTTACCTGGGCGATGATTTCGCTCACCGCCTGGCGAACCCGCTCGTCGGCCAGCTGAAAACGATCGGCCAGGGCGGCCAGCTTTTCCCGCCCCTGTTGGGAGCTGGTGCTAATGGGGGTCAGTATCATCGGACAATCCTTTCTCTGTAGTTTTCCGCGATGGGATAACGGCGGCCCGGCCCGAAGGCCTTGCCGCTGATCTTCAGGCCGGGGGGAGCCTGCCGGCGTTTATGCTCACTGCGACGCACCCGGGCCACCACCTCCTCCACCACCGCCGGGTCAAAGCCCCGCTCGACGATGGCCCCCAGGGGCAACTGCTCCTCCAGATAGGCCTGGAGAATGGGGTCCAGCACTTCATAGGGGGGCAGATCATCGTCATCTCGCTGATTAGGGGCCAATTCGGCGCTGGGAGGCCGCTCGATGGTGCGCCAGGGGATAAGCTCCTTCTCCCGGTTGATCAGCCGGCTCAGCCGGTAAACCAAGGTCTTGGGCACGTCGGCCAGCACCGCCAGGCCACCGCTCATATCACCATAGAGGGTACAGTAGCCCACCGCCATCTCCGATTTATTGCCGGTGGAAAGCACCAAGCGGCCCCGGTGGTTGGCCAGGGCCATCAGAAAGTTACCCCTGATCCGGGCCTGAATATTCTGCTCGGTCAACCGGCCGCGCACCTCCCCCAGCAAAGGGGCCAGGCTCTCCAGGTAACTGCCCTGCACCTCGGTGATGGGCAGCTCGGCAAACTCGATTCCCAGATTGGCTGCCAGTTGGCGAGCGTCCTCCAGACTGACCGCCGAGGAGTAGGAGGAGGGCATGGCCACCCCCAGGACATTCTCCGGCCCCAAGGCCCGGGCGGCCACCACCGCGGTGAGGGCCGAATCGACTCCGCCGGAGAGCCCGACCACCACCTGGCTGAAACCGCACTTGCGCACATAATCCCGGGTGCCCAGGGTCAGGGCCGCCAAGGCCTGCTCCTCCTCTCCGTCACCGCGCGCCCCCCCTTCCTCTCCCATCGGGGCTGGGGCGGTAAGTTCAAAAGTAACCAGATCCTCGGCGAAAGCGGCGGCCCGGCAGATTGTCCGCCCCTGCCGATCCAGGGCCAGGCTGCCGCCGTCGAAGATCAGGGTATCCTGCCCCCCCACCTGGTTGACAAAGGCCAACGGCACCCCGTAGCGGCTGCAAACCCGGCGCAGCAAGCTCTCCCGCAGGGCGTTCTTGCCCATGCCGAAGGGGGAGGCGGCGATATTGACGAACAGGTCAACCCCCGCTGCGCCTCCCGCCGGCTCCAGCAGTTCAGCCACCGGATCGCACCGGTAAGCCGAGCGGGGAAGCAGCTCCCGGTCGTTCCAGACATCCTCACAGATGGTGACCGCCAGGTTCAAGCCCTGAAAATGGCAGGGGGCGGGGGGGGGGCCGGGCTCAAAATAGCGGGCCTCATCGAAGACGTCATAGGTGGGCAGCAACCGCTTGGCCACCTCCGCCAGCAACCGGCCTTCGGCGAAAAGCAGGGCCGAATTGTACAGCCCCTTGCCGCCGGGCGCCGGATTGGGAGTGATCGCCCCGCACAGCACCCCGATTCCCCGCACCCGGTGGATCAGCCGCTCCAGGGCCCGCTGATGATCGGCCAGAAAAGCGGGTCGTTCCAGCAGATCCTGGGGCGGATAACCACTGAGCACCAGTTCCGGCAGGATGGCCAGCCCGCAACCCAGGGCCGCCGCCCGCCGGCAGCCGTCGACGATCAGCTCGCTGTTATGGGCAAAATCACCAACCAGCGGATTAATTTGAATCAGGGCGATTTTCATACCGGAAACCTGCCAGCAAACCCCTTGGACAAACGGTAAACCCCGAGCAACGCGGAGCGGAAGTTCGGCAGCATAGCACAGTTTACGCCCGCCAGCCAGGCAAAGATCAACCTAAAAGAACATGACCGGGGGCGGAGTTGGCCGTTATCGTTGTTTTTTCTTGTTGTCCGGTTATAATTGACCCTGTTGTCCGACAAAGTGGGCCGTTGCACCCTTAAACGCAAGGATAAAAAAATGGAATTCGCCCCCAAATGGCTGGCCTGGGAGATCACCCGCCGCTGCAATCTCAAGTGTGTTCACTGCCGCTCCTCTTCGGAGCTGGAGGCCAAGGAACATCCCGATTTCGATCTCCAGGAGGCCAAGCGGATTCTGGACGATATCGCCTCCTACGCCGAGCCGGTGGTGGTGCTCTCCGGCGGGGAGCCGCTGTTGCGCGATGATGTTTTCGAAATCGCCGCCTACGGCACCGGCAAGGGGCTGCGGATGTGCCTGGCCACCAACGGCACCCTGGTCACCGAGGAGATCTGCCGCCGTCTGAAGGAGGCGGGAATCAGGATGGTTTCCCTGAGCCTGGACGGAGCCGATGCCGCCGTCCACGACGACTTCCGCTCTCAGCCCGGGGCTTTTGCCGGCACCATCAACGCCGCCCGCCTTTTTCGCGCCCACGATATCCCCTTTCTGATCAACTCCTCCTTCACCAAGCGCAATCAGGCCGAGATTCCCAAGGTTTACCGGCTGGCCAAGGAGCTGGGGGCCAAGGCCTGGTACATGTTCATGATCGTGCCCACCGGCCGGGGTGAAAATATCATGGAGGAGCTGATCAGTCCCGAGGAGTACGAGGAGTTGTTGGCCTGGCATTACGAAATGGAGAAGGAGGAGGACGAACTGCTGGTCCGCCCCACCTGCGCCCCCCACTATTACCGGCTGATCCTGCAGAAGGCTAAGCAGGAGGGCGAGAAGTTCAAGCGGCGCACCCTCCAGTTTTCCACCGGCGGCGCCAAGGGCTGCCTGGCCGGCCAGCTGATCTCCCTGATCGATGTGGACGGCAATGTCCTGCCCTGCAGCTACTTCCCCCTGCCCGCCGGCAACCTCAAGCAGCAGTCCTTCAAGGATATCTGGGAAAACTCCAAACTTTTCCAGGAGATGCGGGATTTCAAAGGCTACAAGGGCCGGTGCGGCCGTTGTGAGTACGTCAATGTTTGCGGCGGTTGCCGGGCCCGCGCCTACGCGGTCACCGGCGACTATCTGGCCGAGGAGCCATTTTGCAACTACGTTCCCACTCGCCTGGAGAACAAGGAAAAAACCACCTCAAAAAAGGAAAAACGATGAACGACACTTTTCTGAAAGCCTGCCGGGGCGAAGCCACCGACTACACTCCCGTCTGGATGATGCGTCAGGCCGGGCGTTATCTCCCCGAATACCACACGGTACGCAGTCGTTACACCTTTCTTGAGATGTGCAAAACTCCGGAGGCCGCCGCCGAGGTCACCATCCAGCCGGTGGACCTGATCGGGGTGGATGCCGCCATCCTCTTCTCCGATATCCTGGTGGTCCCCGAGGCCATGGGCGCCCCCCTGGAGTTCCATGAAAACCGCGGGCCGGTGTTCCCAAGCCCGGTGCGGGACGAGGCCGCGGTAAACAAACTGATCGTCCCCGACCCGGAAGATGAGCTGGGCTACGTGATGGCCGCCATTCGCCTGCTGCGCAAGGAACTGGCCAACAAGGTGCCGCTGATCGGTTTTGCCGGGGCCCCCTTCACCATTGCCACCTACCTGATCGAGGGTGGTTCCAGCAAAAATTTCTTTCTCACCAAGAAGATGATGTACACCGAGCCGGCCCTCTACGCCCGCTTGCTGGACAAGATCACCGACAGCACCATCTCCTACCTCAAAGCCCAGGTGGAAGCCGGGGCCCAGGCCCTGCAGCTCTTCGACTCCTGGGCCGGGGTGCTGGCTCCCCGTGATTTCGCCGAATTCGCCCACCCCTACGCCAAGCGGATTATCACCGCCCTCAAGGCGTCCGGGGTCACCGTCCCATTGATCTATTTCGCCAACAACGGCGCCACCCTGCTTGACCAGAGCAAAACCGTCGGGGCCGATGTCCTGGGCCTGGACTGGCGGATCAATTTGGATGAGGCCGCCCGGATTGTCGGCCCCGGCATCGCCCTCCAGGGCAACCTTGATCCCTGCGCCCTGCTGCTGCCCCAGGACAAGCTGGAGCAGCGGGTGGCCGCCATTCTCGAGCAGGGCAAGGCGGCCAGCGGCCATATCTTCAACCTGGGCCACGGCATCCTGCCCGAAATTCCCCCGGCCCAGGCCAAGCTCATGGTGGAGACCGTCCACCGGTTAAGCGCGAAAAAATAAGGTTTGATGGCCATCCCCACCCCGGAAGATTGCCGGCTCCTGATGGAGCGCTACCGGATGCCGGAGCATATCAGGGCCCACTCCCTGCTGGTCGGCCGGGTGGCCGAGGTTCTGGCCTCCGCCCTGCGGGACCGGGGAGAACCGATCCGGGTTGAACTGGCCCTGGCCGGGGGCCTGCTCCATGATATCGCCAAGGCGCTCTGCCTGGAGGAAGACTGCAACCACGCCCGGATGGGCCAGGAGATCTGCCGCCGCCACGGTTATGACGAGGTGGGCCCGCTGGTGGCCGAGCATGTCTTTCTCAGTTCGACCGGCAACGGCCGCCGCAACGAGCGGGAGATCGTCTACTATGCCGACAAGCGGGTCTGCCATGCCAGCATCGTGACCCTGGAGGAGCGACGCGACGATATCATCCGCCGCTACGCCCAGGGGGATCCCCGGCGGCGGGAACAGATCCGGCACAACTTTCAGATCTGCAAGCGCCTGGAAGCACGCCTGTTCGCCGGGCTGAACCTGACCCCGCCGGATCTGGCCCAACTGGCGACCGTGACTGAGGAAAATTGAATGGCGGGGAAAAAGATCGGGGTGGTGTTGCTCAACATGGGAGGGCCGGAGAGCCTGGATGACGTCGAGCCTTTCCTGCTCAACCTGTTCAGCGACCGGGAGATTATCCGCCTGGGACCCTTTCCTTTCCTGCAGAAGTTTATCGCCCGCAAGATCGTCAAAAAGCGGGCTCCCAAAAGCCGGGCCGCCTACCAACTGATCGGCGGCGGTTCGCCGTTGGCCCGAATCTCCGCCGAGCAGGGCCGGGCCCTGGCCGCCCGCCTGGCCGGAGAGGGTGAGTTCATGGTCCGTTGCGCCATGCGCTACTGGCACCCCCTGGCCGAGGAGGCCCTGGCCGAATTTCAGCGGGCCGGCGTGCGCGACCTGCTGGCCCTGCCCCTCTATCCCCACTACTCCAGAGCCACCAGCGGTTCATCGTTTAATGATCTGCGCCGGGCTTTAGCCGCCACCGATTACAATTTTTCCTGCCGGGAGATAACCGCCTGGCCAGACCAACCCGCCTACGCCGCCGCCCTGGCCGCCACCATCAAGGAGGGGGCGGTCGCCTTCGGTGACGCTCCGTTTACCCTGGTTTACAGCGCCCATAGCCTGCCAGTGAGTTTCATCGAGGCCGGTGACCCCTACCTCGACCATATCAAACGCACCATCGCCGCCGTCGAACCGCTGCTCGGCTTCGGCGGCCGGCTCTGCTTCCAGAGCCGCAGCGGCCCGGTCCGCTGGCTGGCCCCTTCCACCCCGGAAACGCTCCGAGAGCTGGCCGATGCTGGAGTGAAGAACGTCCTGATGGTGCCGATCAGCTTTGTCTCCGATCACGTGGAGACCCTTTATGAGATCGACATCCAGTACCGGGAGCTGGCCCATGGCCTAGGCATCCGCCTGGTCCGCCCCCCCGCCCTCAACACCCATCCCCGCCTGATCGAAGCCCTGGCCGAACTGGTGCTGAGCCACACCCGCTAGGGCGTGGTGAAACGGCGCATCCGGATATTGATCAAAATCCCGATTCCGGCCAGGGTGGTGAGCAGCGAGGAGCCGCCGTAACTGAAGAGCGGCATCGGCATCCCCACCACCGGCAAAAGCCCCAGCACCATGCCCAGGTTGATAAAGGCCTGCCAGAAGAGGAGGGAAACGATACCGAAGGCCAGCAGCACCCCAAACTTGTCCCGGGCGGAAAGGGCGATATTGAGCCCCCAGAGGACGATGAAAAAGTAGCAGGCCAGAAAGAAGAGCGAACCGATAAAACCCCACTCCTCGGCCCAAACCGAGAAGGCGAAGTCGGTATGGCGCTCGGGGAGAAAATCCAGCTGGGCCTGGGTTCCCTGCATGTAACCCTTGCCGAAGGTGGCCCCGCTGCCCACCGCGATCTTGGACTGGGCGATATGATAACCGCTGCCCAAAGGGTCACTTTCGGGGCTCAGAAAGGTCATAATCCGCTGACGCTGGTAAGGCTTGAGATAAAACTGCCAGACCAGAGGTAAAAACGAGACCCCGATCCCGGCCAGCACCCCCAATGTGGACCACTTGAGCTTGACGAACAGGGTCATGGACACAAAGATGAAGACCAGCATCAGGGCGGTCCCCAGATCGGGCTGCTTGAGAATCATCAGCACCGGCACGGCGGTAAGCCCCATGGGCAGCAACAGCTCCTTTAAGGCAAACCCCTTGCCGGTATCCTTGCGGTAATAGTAGCTGGCCAGGGTGATCACCAGCAGCAACTTGGCCGGCTCCGAGGGCTGGAGCCGGAAAAACCCCAGGTTGATCCAGCGCTGGGATCCGGCCACCTCGCCCCCCACCAGCAGGACCAGCAGCAGCAGGATGATCATTATTCCGTAGAGGAGGTAGTTCCACTTGATCAGGACCTTGTAGTCCACCAGAACAATCAGGAAGATCAACCCGAAACCGGCCAGAAAATAGTAGGCCTGCTTGATAAAGACCGTGGAGCCGTAGCCTCGGCTCAAATGGGTGGCGCTGTAAAGGTTGAGCAACCCCAGCAGGGCCACCACCAGAACCGCGGCGACCATCACCCAGTCGAAATTCTGCACTAAACGGCGATCAAAACGTATCATGGCGATCTATTCCCTATTGGGGGAGGCCGCGACCTCCTCGTGCTTCTGGGCGGCCTGGCGAAAATAGGCTTCCAGGACGGTTTTGGCCATGGGGGCGGCCACCAGGCCACCCCCACCGCCATGCTCCACCAGCACGGTCACCACCACTTCCGGCTTATCCGCCGGGGCATAGGCGGTGAACCAGGCATGATCACGAAACTGATAGGGGATCTCCTCATCATCCTCCAGGTGTTCGAAATGGGACAAGCGCACCACCTGGGCGGTGCCGGTTTTTCCCGCCACCCTGATATCCTTGATCCGGGCGCTTCGGCCGGTGGCCCGCTCCCCCGCCACCGCCGCCTCCACGGCTTCCTGCAACAGGCGCCAGGTTCGCGTCTTGACCGTGCTGATATCCCTCTCCAGCTCGGGCGCGAACTCCTGGATAACCTGGCCTTCGGGGTCGCGGATGGCGACCATCAGCTTGGGGCGATAGAGCCGGCCGCCGTTGGCCACCGCGGCGGTCATCCGGGCGATCTGCAAAGGGGTGACCAGATTGAACCCCTGGCCGATGGCCAGGGAGAGGGTTTCACCATCCTGCCAGGGCTCCCGATGGCGCTGGAGCTTCCAGGCGGCGGTGGGCACCAGGCCCGCCTTTTCGTGCTCCAGCACGACTCCGGTCTTGCCACCCAGCCCCAGTATCCGGGCGTAACGGGCCAGGGTATCCACCCCCAGCCGCTGGCCCAGCTGGTAGAAATAGACGTCACAGGAAACGGTCATCGCCTGCTTGAGATTGACATGACCATGGCCATTGCGGTTCCAGCAGTGGTAGCGGCGGCCGCCAAAAACAATGCTGCCCGCACAGTAATGGGTGGTCTCGGGAGTGACCACCCCCTCTTCCAGGCCGGCCAGGGCGGTGATGATCTTGTAGGTGGAGCCAGGGGCGTATTGTCCTTGCACCGGCTTGTTCAGCAAGGGAGCGCGCCGATCATCGAGGAGACCGCGCCAGACCGGCAGCGGGATCCGGCCGACAAACTGGTCCAGGGGCAGATGGGGGGCGCTGGCCAGGGCCAGCAGGCGACCGGTGTCAACCTCCATCACCACCACCGCCCCGGCCTGACCCTCCAGGACCTTTTCCGCCACCTGCTGAATCTCCGCGTCCAGGGTGAGCTGGAGATCATTTCCCGGCAGGGGTTCCTGAATCTGTAACTGCTTCTGGGCAAAACCCCGAACATCCACCTCCACGTAACTGCGGCCCTTCTCCCCTCGCAGATAGGACTCAAATAACTTTTCGATCCCCATCTTGCCGATGGGATCCCCGGATCGATAACCATCCCCCGGCCGCTCCGCCAGCTCCTGACGGTTGATCTCGCCCAGATAGCCCACCAGGTGAGAGGCCATATTGCCGTAGAGGTAATCCCGACTGGGCTGAACCTCGATCTGAACTCCGGGCAGATTGAAACTGTTGTTTTCGATCCGGACCAGGGTTCGCCAGTCGATATCCTCCTTGAGGCGGGTGGGGATGAAACGGGGCTGTTCGGCCCCGGCCCGGATGCGATCCAGCAGTTCGGAGATATCCAGGTCGAGAATCCGGGCCAGTTGCTTGATCACTTCATCGGGGTGGGGCGCGTCCTCACGAATCCAGATCACGTTGAAACGGGGCCGATTGGTGACCATGATCTCCCCGTGGCGATCCAGGAGGTTGCCCCGGGGAGCGGCCAGCTGCTGGACCCGGATCCGATTGCTCTCGGAGAGCTGCATATATTCGCCACCCTGCTGGATCTGGAGGTACCAGAGTCGCAAAACCAGGATTGCCACGACGCAAAGCACCACCGCCGTAGCGGCGTCGGTCCGTTTTTTGAGCATTTTCAGCTCGGCCGGATCCATTTTATTAATATTGCCCAAGGGGCGCAGCATGACTCAGTCCCTGTTGAAGCGGTTGGCGGGACGCCGTTTGAAAACAAAGATGGAGAGCGGCGGTTTATTCTCCAGCAGATCCTGCAGCCACAGGCAGCAGTGGAAAAAGGGCAGGCAGGCAACGCCCAGAATAACAATGTTCTGCAAAAGCTGCGGCCAGGCCCAGTAGGTCTCGTTTCCCGGGGAGAGGAGGGAAACCAGCAGGTGGGCACAGGCGGCAAACCCCAGAAATCCGACCATCACCAGAGGCACCTGGTGGACCGAATCCTTCAGGGCCAGGTTGCGGGAGATCACCTTAATTATCAGAAAGAGCAGCAGATAGGCCAGGGGATAGACCCCCAAGTGAATACCGGAGAAGATATCCAGCATCATGCCCAGCAGCAGAGTCAGTACCAGACCCCGGAAGGTATCCATCTGCAGGGCGACAAAAACCAGCAGGAGAAAAAGCAGGTCCGGGCGGCCGATCCAGGCCGGGAACCGATGAAACAGGGTGGTCTGTAAAACCAGAAAGATGATGCCGATGCCGAAAAAAACCAAAAACCTCATGGCGGCGGCTATTCCGTAAGAGGAGATTTTTTCATGATGATGACCAGATGTTCAAACCGGGAGAAGTCGGCGGCCGGCTCCACCCTGATACTTTGAAACATCCCCCTTGGGGAGCGAACCACCTCCGCCACCCGACCCACCGGCAAGCCTTGGGGAAAGACCCCGCCCAGGCCCGAGGTAATGATATGATCCCCCTTCTCCACATCGGAGTTGCGCAACACATAGTGGAGAACGAACTCATTGCCATCCCCCTTGATGATCCCCTGGACCCGGTTTTTCTGGATAATAACATCCACGGCACTGTTGGGGTCGTTGGCCAGGAGGATTTTGGCATAATTGGGCGAGGTGTTGATCACCTGGCCGACAATGCCTTCCACGGTCACCGCCGGCATGCCGCGCTCCACCCCGTCACTGCTGCCGCGATCGATGGTAAGGGTCTTGAACCAGAGAGAGGGATCGCGCCCGATGACCCGGGCGGTGATGGTGGGGTCGGGCAGTGATTCCTTCAACCCGAGCAGTTTCTGCAGACGAACGTTGGTGGCCACCGCCTCCCGGTATTGGGTGGTGGCGGCCTGGTAATGGCGCAGCTCCTCGCGCAGCCGCCGGTTCTCGTCCCGAACCCCGATCAGTTCGCGGTAATCGGTCCAAATACCGGCAAAGTAGCCGCCGACCCCGGTGCCCACCGCCTGCACCCCCCCAACCACTTCCAGACCCAACCGGTGAACCAGATTGAACTCCCGGCGGCCCAGGGAGGAGACGATGATGATGAGAATCAGAACGAAAACAACGCCAAACAGCAGCAAAGTGCGGGCCTGACGGGCACTTTTTCCTCTTTTTCTCATGGGGCGGATCGGTGGTCAGGTTTAAACATTGCCTCGGTTAACTCAGGTGGTCAAAACATCCTTGAGGACATCGATATTTTCCAGAGCCTTACCGGAGCCAAGCACCACCGAGGAAAGGGGGTCCTCGGCGATAATCACCGGTACCCCGGTCTCTTCGCGCAGCCGCCGGTCCAGATTGCGGAGCAGGGCCCCGCCGCCGGTGAGCACGATCCCCTGGTCAACGATGTCGGCGGCCAGTTCCGGGGGGGTCAACTCCAGGGCCATCTTGACCGCCTCAACGATGGCATCAACCTGCTCGGTGATCGCCTGCCTGATCTCATCGGAAGTGATCACCAGGGTTTTGGGCACCCCGGAAACCAGATCCCGGCCCTTGACCTCCATGCTCTCGTAGGGCTCTTCCGGCATCACGTTGGCGATGGTGGTCTTGATCACCTCGGCGGTGTGCTCACCGATGGCCAGGTTGTGCTTACGCTTGATGTAGTGGAGGATCGATTCATCCATCTTGTCGCCGGCCACCCGCACCGAGCTGGCGTAAACCACCCCGGCCAGGGAGATCACCGCCACCTCGGTGGTGCCGCCGCCGATATCCACCACCATGTTGGCGGTGGGCTCGGTGATGGGCAGGCCGGCCCCGATGGCGGCGGCCATGGGCTCCTCGATCAGGTATACCTCCCGAGCCCCGGCCGATTCGGCCGACTCCTTCACCGCCCGCTTCTCCACCTGGGTGATACCGGAAGGAACGCTGATGATGATCCGGGGATGCACCAGGGTGCGCCGGTTGTGGACCTTGTTGATGAAGTAGCGCAGCATCGCCTCGGTGACCTCGAAGTCGGCGATGACACCATCCTTGATCGGCCGAATGGCGGCGATGTTGCCGGGGGTACGGCCCAGCATCATCTTGGCCTCCTTGCCCACGGCCAGCACCTTGTTGGTGCGAGCGTCCTTGCGGACCGCCACCACCGAAGGCTCCCGCAAAACGATCCCCTTGCCTTTAACAAAAACCAGGGTGTTGGCCGTACCCAGATCGATTGCCAAATCGTTGGAGAGAAAACCGAACAGGGAATCAAGGAACATGGTGGTCCTCTATGGTGATGGTTATCTGGAGAGCCAAATGCTTAACAAGTCTTAATATATCAAAAGCATGCGAAACAGGGTGAGTCTAGCAGAGTCTCTTGAGCCTGGCAACTAAAATGACGGGAGTTTCCCACGAAAAAAACTTGACAGGCCAAGCGGGGTCGTGGTAAACGATGGGCCGTCCACGTGGGGCTATAGCTCAGCTGGGAGAGCGCTTGAATGGCATTCAAGAGGTCAGCGGTTCGATCCCGCTTAGCTCCACCACTTTTTAATCTGGACCCCCTTTCTTGAACGTAACAGCTGGTTCCGTCGGGGAGGGCCTGACCGGTTTTTCTCGAGACCAGGGGCCTCTGCCGCCGTCAGTTGAATTGGCCTTCTTCCTAAAGCGGCGGGGGCTTTCTTTTTCCTCCCCGGCCCCTTTAGTCAGCCCCTTGGAGTTCGACCCCCATGAGCATTCCCGCCAAAAACCAGACTGCGGCCGGCGAACCCCGGGAGCGCCCGGTGGGAGAGGAAACGATCCTCAAGGTGACCAAGGAGATCGTGATCAAGTTCATCGAGGTCGGTCGCCTCTCCCCCGCCAACTTCACCGAAACCTTCAACGAAATTCATCGCACGGTGCGTGATGCCGTCCGCCCCTGAGTTGCAGCCCCACCTGAGCAACCCGCTGGATCCAACCTTGAACCGCCCGCCGGCCCAGGTCCGCCACGTTCACCTGATGGGGATCGGCGGCACCGGCATGGCCGCCCTGGCCGGGATGCTGCAGAGCGCCGGCATGCGGGTAAGCGGCTCCGACCAGCGGGTTTACCCGCCAATGAGTGATTATCTGGCCGAGACGGGGATCGAGGTGATGGAGGGCTACCGGCCGGAAAACCTGGCTGCCCGCCCCGATCTGGTGATTGTCGGCAACGTGATCCGGGCGGTCAACCCCGAGGCCCGGGCCCTGGCCCAACTCAAGATTCCCTATCTCTCCTTTCCCCAAGCCCTGGGCCACTATTTTCTCAAGGAAAAACGCTCCCTGGTGGTGGCGGGAACCCACGGCAAAACCACCACCGCCTCCCTGCTGGCCACCATGCTCGACCACGCCGGTCTGGAGCCGGGCTTTATGATCGGGGGCATCGTCCAGGCCTTCGGGCGGGGAGCCCGGGCGGCCAACGGCCCCTTCTTTGTCAGCGAGGGTGACGAATACGACACCGCCTTTTTCGACAAGGGTCCCAAATTCCTCCATTATCGTCCCGAGCTCTGCATCATCACCAGCATCGAATTCGATCACGCCGACATCTACGCCGACCTGGCGGCGGTCAAGGCGGCCTTTGCCCGCTTGGTGGCGATCATGCCCCCCCACGGGGCCTTGATCGCCTGTCTGGACGATCCGGTGGTCGCCGAGATTTGCCGCCGGGCCCCCTGCCCGGTGCTGGGTTACGGCGAAACGCGGGATCTGCCTTGGCGGCTGCGGGAAATTGAGATCCAACCCACCGGAACCACCTTTACGGCGGAGAGGGAGGGACGCGATTTCGGCCGTTTCCGCAGCCCGATGCCCGGCCGACACAACGCCTTGAACGCCCTGGCGGTGATCGCCCTGCTGGACCGGCTGGGAGTTGCCCCAGAGGCCATCGCCGCCGGCCTGGCCTCCTTCACCGGGGTCCGTCGGCGCCAGGAAGTTCGGGGGGAGGTGGCCGGGGTAACGGTGATCGATGATTTCGCCCACCACCCCACGGCGGTGCGGGAAACCCTCAACGCCCTGCGGGCGGCCTACCCCGACCGCCGCCTGCTGGTGGTGTTCGAACCCCGCACCAACTCCAGCCGCCGCCGGGTCTTTCAGGAGGCCTACGTGCCGGTTTTTGCCGCCGCCGACCGGGTTTTGCTCCGGGTTTCGGAAGGGCTGGAGCAGATCCCCGAGGCGGAAAGATTCTCGGTGCAACAGCTGGCCGCCGACCTTGCGGCCCGGGGCCAACAGGCCCAAGCCTTCCCCACCACCGACCTGATCCTCGCTGAGCTGGCCGCCACCACCCGCCCCGGCGATCTGGTCGCCATTCTTTCCAACGGCGGCTTCGACGATATCCATCGCCGCCTCCTGCAACGCCTGGCCGCCCCCCTCGGCCAATAAACCGTTTTTCCCTTGCGCTTTCCCGCCCGCTGTGCTGATAATCGGGGCGATGCTCCCGCTACCCCCCAAAACGTTTTTTATGAATAGCTATTCATTTTTTGCTTGACCTTGGCCCGGAGCAGGACTAAAGAACAGCTTAAGTTTTTTTCTTCCTGAGCAGTTCGGGGGAACAGAGAGGAGGGAAGAGTGGAACAGGAATACCTGATAGATCTCTTGTACGTGGTGGCCTTCTTTTTCGGCGGGATGGCCATGGCCGGTGGCCCGGTCATCATCTCCAAGTTGCTGGCCCCCAGAACCCTGCAACCCCAGACCAGGTCCATTTACGAATGCGGCATGCCGCCCATCGGTGAGGCCTGGATCCGCTTCGGGGTGGTTTATTACCTCTACGCCCTGATCTTTCTCGCCTTTGCCGTTGATATTCTCTTCCTGTTGCCGGTGGCGGTGATCTATGCCGGAGAGACAATCCTCGGCTCCAACCTGCTGGACTTCATTGTTATTTTCCTCTTCATCGATACCTTGGCGCTGGCCGTGGTCTATGCCTGGAAAAAGGGAGTGTTTAAGTGGGAACGGAAAATTTACAGCACCCACCAGTAGTCCATTTCGCGACCCTGGACAAGCTGCTCAACCTGGGGCGGGCCAACTCGCTGTGGCCCCTGACCTTCGGTCTGGCCTGCTGCGCCATCGAGATGATGGCCACCGGGGCCTCGCGGTTTGACCTGGACCGTTTCGGGATCGGGGTTTTTCGCCCCGCCCCCAAGCAGGCGGATGTCATGATCGTGGCCGGCACCATCAGCAAAAAGATGGCCCCGGCCATCGTCACCCTCTACGAGCAGATGCCCCACCCCAAGTGGGTGATCGCCATGGGCAACTGCGCCATCTCCGGCGGGCCTTTCAAGTTTGAAGGCCAGTACGGAATCGTCGAAGGCGCGGATAAGATTCTGCCGGTGGATATCTATATCCCCGGCTGTCCGCCCCGGCCCGAAGCCCTGATTGAAGGTTTGCTCCTGCTGGAGGAGAAGCTTACCGGCAGCCGGCGCTGGCCGAGGGTTGAACCGCAATGAAAAGCGCAGCCGTCAAACAAGCCTTGAACGCCTTGGCCCTGGGAATTGAGGAGTGCGATTATGCCGCCCGGGGTTACCATCTCAGTGTAACCGTCCCCCCCGAGCAGGTGGTGGCGGCGGCGGAGATTCTCGACCGGGAAGGTTTTTTCCTGGAGGCGGTCACCGGCGTCGACTGGCTGGGGGAGCAGGAAGCCCTGGCCAAAGAGGCGGCGAAGGCCGCGGCGGCGGCCAAAAAGGCGGCGGCCGAAGCGGCCAAGAAGGCGGCTGAAAGCGGCGAGACCCCCGCCAAACCATCAGCCCCGCCCGCCGCATCGGCACCCCAACCGACGGCGCCGGCCGAGCCGGTGGAGGACAGCTTCGAGGTGGTTTATGACTTCAACCACTACCCCCAGCTTTGCCGGGTGGTGATCCGAACCCGGGTTCCCCGCCATACCCCGCAGCTGCCGACCATTTCCCAGGTTTATCCCGGCGCCAACTGGCACGAACGGGAGACCCACGATTTCTTCGGCATTGTCTTTGAAGGGCATCCGGACCTTTCACCCTTCCTGCTTCCCGAGGATGCTGATTTTCACCCCCTACGCAAGGATTACCAGCCATGAGACCCCTGGCCGCCGATCCCGCCCACGAAACCTTCATCCTCAACGTGGGGCCGCAGCATCCCGCCACCCACGGCGCCCTGCGGGTCAAGTTGACCATGGACGGGGAGTATGTTGTCGAGGCCGAACCGGTCCTGGGCTACATCCACCGGATGCACGAAAAGATGGGGGAAAATCGCCCCTATCCCCAGTTTATGCCCAACACCGGCCGCCTGGATTACCTCTCCGCTCTCTGCTACAACCACGGCTACGCCGGGGTGGTGGAGAGAGCCGCCGGGATCGAGGTCCCGGAGCGGGCCGAATATATCCGGGTGGTCACCGTCGAGTTGAACCGGATCTCCAGCCATCTTCTCTGGCTGGGAGCCTTCGTTCTCGATCTGGGCGGTTTTACTCCCCTGCTTTACGTGATGGATGATCGTGAGCAGATCCTCGACCTGCTGGAGTCGGTGACCGGCTCCCGCCTCACCTACTGCTATTTTCGCTTCGGCGGGGTCTACAACGATATCGACGACGACTTCGTCACCGGGGTCCGCAACTTCGTCAAACGGATGCGGGAAAAGCTGCCCATGTACCACAACCTGGTCAGCAAAAACGTTATTCTCCGCCAGCGCCTGGAGGGAATTGGGGTGATCAGCCCGGAGATGTGCCGCAAGTACGGGGCCACCGGGCCGGTGGCCCGGGGCTCCGGAATCGCCTACGATGTGCGCAAACAGGAACCCTATTCGGTATATCCCGAGATCGATTTCGATGTTCCGGTTTATGAGCAGGGCGATTCCATGGCCCGCTATCTGGTGCGGATGGACGAGATCGAACAGAGCCTGCGGATTGTTGAGCAGGGGCTGGAGAAGATGCCGGAGGGGCCGGTGATGGCCGCCAAGGTACCCAAGGCGGTCAAGCCTCCCAGGGGGGATTACTACTTCGCGGCGGAGGCGGCCCGGGGGGACTTTGGCATCCGGCTGGTCAGCGACGGCAGCACCACCCCCTACCGGCTGAAGCTGCGTTCCCCCTCCTTTTCCAACGTCAGCCTGTTTGGCGAGGCGGCCCGGGGCCTGCTGCTGGCCGATGCCCTGGCCCTTTTTGGCAGCCTTGACCTGGTAATTCCGGAGATCGACCGATAGGAGCCTAGTTGAAATGAGTGGATATCCTGAAATATTCCGGGTTCTGGCCTACATCGTCGGCACCTTGGCCTTTGTCGGTCTCAACGCCGCCTTTCTGGTCTGGCTGGAGCGGAAGGTGGCCGGGCATATTCAACGGCGGATCGGACCCAAGGAGGTGGGACCCTTCGGGATTATCCAGTCCCTGGCCGACGGGATCAAACTGATGAGCAAACAGCTGGTGGTGCCGGAGCAAGCCGATGGCCTGCTTTACCGCCTGGCTCCGCTGATGACCATGACCACCGCGATCATGGTCTTTGTCACCATTCCCTTCGCCCCCAACGTGGTGGCCCGCGACCTCAACATCGGCATGCTGGTAATCTTCGCCTTCGCCTCAGTCAACGTGCTGGCCCTGCTGCTGGCAGGCTGGGGCTCCAACAACAAATATTCGGTGATCTCCGCCACCCGGGCCGTCTCCCAGAACGTGGCCTATGAGGTACCGATGCTGATCACCGTGGTAACGATGGTGATGATCGCCGGCACCATGAACCTCAACGAGATTGTCATTAAGCAGGGCAACCTGCTGCAGTGGAACATCTTTCCCTGGAACGGCAGTATCATGCTGCCGGTGGCCTTCTTAATTTTCTTTATCTGCGCCCTGGCCGAAACCAACCGGGCGCCCTTCGATCTGGGCGAGGCCGAAAGCGAGCTGGTGGCCGGTTTCCACACTGAATACGGCGGCATGGGTTTCGGTCTCTTCTTCCTGGGCGAGTACGCCTATGTTTTTGTCGGCTGCGCCCTTACCAGCATCTTTTTCCTCGGCGGTTGGCAATGCCCGTTGGGCTGGGCTCCGGGAGTCCACTGGCTGCTGATCAAAACTTATCTGCTGGTGTTTGTGGTCATGTGGATCCGCTGGACCTTTCCCCGGACCACCATTTATGGCCTGCTGAATCTTTCCTGGAAGGTGCTGGTGCCCTTTGCCCTGGTCAACCTGATCGTTACCGCAGCCCTGTTGAAGGTGTTTTAATGAGCGGCTATTTCCAAGAGCTTTATGACGGCGGCAAGAGCCTGCTGGTGGGCATGGGGATCACCTTCAAGTACATGCTCCAGCCGGTGGTCACCATGCAGTACCCCCGCCAGAGCGTGAAGATGACCCCGCGCTACCGGGGCCACATCGAGCTGGTGGCCGACGAGGAGGGCAACAACAAATGCATCGTTTGCGGCATGTGCCAGCGCAACTGCCCCTCGGGTTGCATCTCCCTGGCCGGGGAGAAACCGGAAGGGAGCAAGAAGAAGGTGCTGACCCAGTATCAGCTTGATTTCACCACCTGCAGCCTCTGTGGCTCCTGTGTCGAGGGTTGCCCCACCGATGCCCTCGATTTTTCTAAGGAATACAATCTGGCCGGGCTGACCCGCCAGGAGTATATTTTTGACCTGCTAAAACGTTTCGAGGAACGAAAGCGATGACCCCATTACTTTCGGTGGAGGGGCTGGCCGGAGTGGTTTTCCTTGGCTTTGTCCTGATCATCATCCTGGGCGCCCTGGTCGCCACCCACGCCGCCACCCTGATCCGAGCGGTCAGCGGGCTGGCCCTCTGTCTGGTGGGGGTCGCGGGAGTGTACTACTTCCTCGGCAGCCCCTTCCTGGCCCTGATGCAGCTTCTGATCTACGCCGGGGCGGTCTGTGTCGCCATCATCTTCGCGGTGATGCTGGCCGAACCCCAGGGGGTTAAAAAGTTCAAGAAGATGCACCCCCTGGCCGGCCCGGGGGCGATTGCCGCCGGCGTCCTGATGGCCTGGGGCCTGGCGGCCCTGGCTTTCAAAACTTCCTGGCCGGAAGCGGCAACAAGGCTCAACCCTGGCGCCCTGGAGGATGTGGGCCGGGCGATGATGACCACCTTCGTGGTCAGCTTCGAACTGATCTCCCTGATTTTGCTGGTGGCGATCATCGGCTCCCTGGTGCTGGGTCGCCGGGGAAGGAGCAAGGTGTAGCCATGGATATTCTCAACCTTTATAACGAGTTGCAGACCTACCTGCTGATCGCCGCCCTGCTCTTCGGTTTTGGGATCTACGGAATCATCAAAAACCGCAGCCTGATCGGAATTCTGATCTCCGCCGAACTGGTCCTCTGCGCCGCTTCGGTCAACTTTATGGCCTTCAACCGTTTTCTGGCCCCGGACCCGGTGGTGGGGCAGATTTTCGCCCTCTTTATCATGGGGCTGGCGGCGGCGGAGGCGGCGATCATTCTGAGCATCATCATCGCCGTTTACCGCAACTACAAGTCAATCGACCCCGAAGAGCCGGTGGAACTGGCAGGCTGACGAGGAAATACGCCCAATGGAACCGATTGTATCAATAAAACCGCTGCTGGCCTTGCTGGCCGCCCTCACCGGCGCCATCCTGGTAATGCTTTCCGGTCGCAATCCCAACATCCGGGAAACCTGGTCGACGGTGGCCGCCGTGGTGATGTTCACGATCATCGCCTCCATGGCCCCGCTGATTCTGGCCGGCAAAACCATCGTTTACCCGATCTTCCAGATACTACCCGGCATCTCGGTAACCCTGCGGGTGGATGCCTTCTCGATGATCTTCGCGGTGGCCGCCTCGTTCCTTTGGATTCTGGCGGTCTCCTATTCGGCCGGCTACATGCGCGGCCTTCATGAACACGCCCAGACTCGCTTCAACGCCTGTTTCGCCCTGGCCCTTTTCGGCGCCATGGGGGTGGCCTTCTCCGACAACCTCTTCACCCTCTACCTCTTCTACGAGATCGTCAGTATCGGTACCTATCCCCTGGTCGCCCACCACCAGGATCAGGAAGGTTACGACGGGGCCAAGAAGTATATTGTATACCTGACCACCACCGCCAAGGGGCTGGTGCTGCCGGCGATGATTCTGATCTATCTGCTCACCGGCACCCTGGACTTCGCCGACAACGTCTCCACCGGCATCCTGCCCGAGGGGGCCAGCAGCGTCATGGTGACGGTGCTCTACTTCTTCTGCATCCTGGGTTTCGCCAAAAACGGAGTGATGCCGTTTCACGGCTGGTTACCCGGCGCCATGGTGGCTCCCACCCCGGTTTCCGCTTTGCTCCATGCGGTGGCGGTGGTCAAGGTGGGGGTCTTCTGCACCACCCGGGTGATGCTCTACGTGTTCGGCGTCGACCTGATGGATGATCTCAATCTGGGGATCATCACCGCCTACTTTGTCTCCTTCACCATCCTGATGGCTTCGATCATCGCCCTGAGCAAGGACAATCTCAAGGCCCGGCTGGCCTACTCCACGGTGAGCCAGCTTTCCTACATCATCCTGGGAGTGGCCCTGCTGACCCCGGCGGCGGTGGAGGGGGGCCTGATCCATATCACCAACCACGCCTTTGCCAAGATCACCCTCTTCTTCTGCGCCGGGGCGATCTACGTGGCCACCCACAAAAAGAACATCTCCGAGATGGGGGGATTGGGCCGAGTGATGCCCTTCACCTTCGGGGCCTTCGCCATCGCCTCCCTGTCGATGATCGGGGCTCCGCCGGTGGGAGGTTTCGTCACCAAATGGTATCTGCTGGTCGGCTCCATGGACGCAGGCCAGATCGGGATTATCCTGGTACTGCTCAGTTCCACCCTGCTCAACGTGGGTTATTTCGCCCCCATCACCTACAAGGCCTTTTTCGGTAAACCTCCAGCCGGGGAAGTTCATGCCGGCGGGATCAAGGAGGCGCCCCTGACCATGGTGATCCCCATCGTGATCGCGGCGACCATTTCCGTGCTGATCGGTATCTACCCCGAGTTC
>NZ_JBIPKH010000017.1:0-48546 GCF_044068625.1 Desulfurivibrio modestus | reverse complement strand
CAGCCCGGGATAAAGCCCCAGCAGAAGAGAGATCAGCGCGGCCAGCATAATCGGCGCCACCATGATCAGGGGCGCCTCCTTGATCCCGCCGGCATGAACTTCCCCGGCCGGGGGTTTACCGAAAAAGGCCTTGTAGGTGATGGGGGCGAAATAGCCCACGTTGAGCAGGGTGGAACTGAGCAGCACGAAAATGATCGCCAGCTGGGCGGCGTCCAGGGCTCCGACCAGCAGATACCATTTGGTGACGAAACCTCCCACCGGCGGAGCCCCGATCATCGACAGCGAGGCGATGGCGAAGGCTCCGAAGGTGAAGGGCATCACCCGGCCCAGGCCCCCCATCTCGGAAATATTCTTCTTATGGGTGGCCACATAAATGGCGCCGGCGCAGAAGAAGAGGGTGATCTTGGCAAAGGCGTGGTTGACGATATGGATCAGCCCCCCCTCCACCGCCGCCGGGGCCAGCAGGGCCACCCCCAGGATAATATAGCTGAGCTGGCTGATGGTGGAGTAGGCCAGCCGGGCCTTGAGATTATCCTTGGTTAAAGCGATGATCGAGGCCATCAGAATGGTGAAGGAGACGATATAGGCGGTGATGATCCCCAGGTTGAGATCATCCATCAGATCGACGCCAAACACGTAGAGCATCACCCGGGTGGTGCAGAAGACCCCCACCTTGACCACCGCCACCGCATGGAGCAGGGCGGAGACCGGGGTGGGAGCCACCATGGCGCCGGGCAACCAGGCGTGCATCGGCATCACTCCGTTTTTGGCGAAGCCGAAGAGGCAGGCGAAGAAGAGCAGGGCCACCATGGTGTCGCCGGTCCCGGCCGGGATAATGCCGGTGCTGATATTATCGGCAAAATCCAGGGTCCCGGCCAGGGCGAAGATCACGATCATCGCCGGCAGCACCAGCCCCACCGAGCCGCCCAGCAGAAAGGCCAGATACTTGCGGGCCCCGCCCCTGCCCTCCTTGTCCTGGTGATGGGCGACCAGGGGGTAGGTGGAGAGCGAGAGCATCTCGTAGAAGATGTACATGGTGAGCAGGTTGCCGGCAAAGGCCACCCCGATGGCCGCGCAGATCGAAAGGGCGAAACAGGCGAAAAAACGGGTCTGGGCGTGTTCGTCCAGGCCCCGCATATAACCGATGGTATAGGTGGCGGCCACAATCCAGAGAAAGGAGGAGACCAAGGCGAAAACCATGCCGAAGCTGTCCACCCGGAAACTGATCGACAGCTCCGGCAGCACCCGCACCAGGTCGATCTCGACCACGTTGCCGGCCAAAATCCAGCCGGCCAGGGAGAGAACCATGGCGAACTTGAGGGCCGCCGCGGCGTAGGTCCAGAACTCGCGCAGGTTGGGACGGCGACCGCTCAGGGCGATCAAGGGTACGGCGGCCAGCGAGGCGCACAGCGCGATCACCGGCGCGATCTGATAAAACGGCTCGGAGAACATGAAGTTGCGGTTGCTCCTTTCTAAAAGCCCGCCGGTATCGACCAGCGGATGAAATAGGTGACCACTTCGTTGGTATAAAGCCCCAGCCCGATCAAGGCGGCGGCGGTAAAGACCATGGGCAGCAGCATCGAAAGCGGGGCTTCGGCCATCATAATCTTGGGGGCCGAGCCATGGCCGTGACCATGGGCCTCGACGCCGGCCTCATCCAGCTGGCCGAAGAAGGCGATCTCCAGCAGGCGGAAGAAGATCACCGCCGCCAGCAGACTGGCGATCAGCAGGGCGGCGACAAAAACCCACGCCCCGGCCTGGGCCGCCCCCTGGATCAGGTACCATTTGGTGAAAAAGCCGCAGGTGGGGGGCACGCCGACAATGGAGGCGGCCCCGATCAGAAAGACCACGGCGGTAATCGGCATCCGCCGGAAAATCCCCTGCATGGCCGCCGCCGAACTCTCGCCGGTCCGGTAGATAATGGCCCCCACCGCCATGAAAAGACAGAGGGTCATCAGGCCGTCGGCCAGGATGTGATAGGTGGTACCGGTAAAGCCGGCGGTGTTGGCCAGCCAGGCCCCCCCGGCCATGTAACCGATTTCGGCCACGATGATGTAGGTCAGCATTTTACGCAGATCCCGCTGGGCCAGGGCGGTGCCCATCCCGATCACCGCCGCCGCCGAGGCCAGCCAGATCACCAGCTCACTCCAGGCGATCTGATTGAAGATATAGTCGGCGGAAAAGACGGTGAACATCATCCGCAGCATGATATAGACGCTGACCTTGGTCATTAACGGGGCCACCAGGCAGGCGGTGGTGGTGCCCGCTTTGCTGTAGGCGTTGGGCAACCAGGCATGGAGCGGAAACAGGGCCATCTTGATCCAGACCCCCAGGATGATCAGGGTAAAGCCGATCTTGACGCTCACCGACTCCTGCAGCTCGGGCCGGCTGAGAATCTCGGCCAGGTCGGCCATGTTGAGCGAACCGGTCATGATATAGATGTAGCCCACCCCCAGCAGATAGAAGCAGGCCCCGATGGTGCCGACGATCAGGTACTTGAAGGTGGCGTAATAGGCCGGCCCCCGGCCCCGGGCCAGCAGCCCGTAGCTGGAAAGCGCCGAAATCTCCAGCAGGACGTAGAGGTTGAAAACGTCGCCGGTGGCCACCATCCCCAGCAGGCCGGTGACCAGCAGGGCGAAGAGGGAGTAATACTGGTTGAGCCGGTCGGGGTTGTCCTGTTCGGCGGTGCGCAGCGAGTAGATGGCGGTGAGCAGGGCGCAACCGGCCACCAGCACCAGCACCACCCCGCTGAGATGATCGATCACCAGCTCGATACCGTGGGGGGGCAACCAGTCGCCCATCCGGTAGTGGACCGCCTGGTTGGCGGCCACCACCAGGTTGAGGGTGGCCAGGGTGGCGGCCAGGGTGGCGGCCAGGGCGGTTACCAGCATCCCGTAAGCAAAGCGCGACCCCAAGGGGGTGGCAAGAACCAGCAGCAGAGCGGCCAGCAGTGGAATAATAACAATGAGGGCGGGAGCCTGATCAATCATTGGCGCAGATCCTCCAGAACCTCATCCTCTTCGATGGTGCCGTGTACCCGCTGAATCTTCTGGAGGATGGTCAGGGCTACCCCCAGGGTACCGACCCCGACCACGATGGCGGTGAGCATCAGCACATGGGGCAGGGGGTTGGCGTAGGCGGTGGCTTCCAGCAGCGGCTGATGATCCGCGGAGAAGAGCAGAATCGGCACCGACGCCCCCTGCTTGGCCCCGATGGAGACGTAGAAGAGCAGGATGGCGGTCTGGAAGATCACCATCCCGATGATCTTCTTCATCAGATTGTTCTTGGCGATCATCCCGTAAAGGCCGATGAAAAGCAGGACCAGGGAGGCCCAGTAGTTATATTTGGCGATGATAAAGGGAAACAGTTCGTCCATGCCCTACAGCCCCTCACACATATCCCCGCCGGAGGCGAGATCGTAATAGATCGAAACCATGACCGCCATTACCGTGATCCCCACCCCCACCTCCACCAGTAGAATACCGTGGGAGCGGGCCATGGCCTCGGAGACTCCCAAAATTCCGGCCAGGGCGGCATAGCCCAGGAAGTTCCAGCCCATGCCCAGACAGAGGGCGCCGATCCCGGCGTAAAGCAGGGCCCCGCCGGCACAGCAGAAAAGGACGATCCGCTCCCGGAACCGGGACAAAGTGAATTCCAGGTTGTAGCACAAGGCCAGCAGGATAAAGCTGGCCCCGAAGATCACCCCGCCCTGGAAACCGCCGCCGGGGCTGTAATGGCCGTGGCCGAGAACATAGAGGGCGAAAATCTGCATCACCGGGATAATCAGTTGGGCCGCCCCCCTGAGCACGGTGTCGCGCCCTTTGCGCTGGGGGCGATGGGGCAGAATCTTGCAGAAGCGCCGATGGGGGGTGCGGCGCAAAATAATCATGATAATCAGGGCGGCCAGGAAGACCACCACCGTTTCGAACATGGTGTCGTAACCCCGGTAGTCGGCCAGCACCGCCGTGACCACGTTGGGGGTATGGGTGGCCTCATAGGCCTGCTCGATGAACCCAGGCGACAGGTGGATGCTGGCTGGAGAGGCAGGGTCGGCCCAGTCGGGCAGCTCGGAAACCGCCAGCAGCATCAGCAGGGCGCAGGCCACCAGAATGATTAAGGTAAGCCGTTTCAATCCTTGCTCCTCCGCTTGATAAACTGGGCGGTGCCCAGAATGATCACCGTGCTGATCCCGGCCCCCACCGCTGCCTCGGTGAAGGCCACATCCACCGCCATCATTTCGGTCCACATCAGGCAGATCAGAAAGCTGTAGGCCCCGGTGACCACCGCGCAACTGACCAGATCCTTCAGGGAGAGGGCGGCAATGGCGCAGATCACCATCATCAGCAGAATCAGCAGATCGAACTGCCAGAGCAAACTCGCGTCCCAGATCATGGTTATCTCCCTAAATCTGCCGGTCTTGCCGCCGCCGTTCGGGGCCGTCGTAATCATCCCGGTCCCCGCTTTTACGTTTGGTCCAGTAGGGCACCCCGGACTCGTAGCCGGCGTCGATGATGGCGTGGGTGGCGGTGGGGCTGGCGATAAAGACGAAAAAGACGATCAGCGACAGCTTGACGGCGGTCAGTGCCGTTTCACCGTTGAAATCACGCAGCAGGTAGAGGATCAGTCCGCCCAGCATCAGCACGGTGGAGAGGGTATCCCCCTTGCCGGCGGCATGGACCCGGGTATAAAAATCGGGAAAACGCAACAGGCCCACGGTGGTGGCCAGAAAGAGCAGCAGGCCGCAGGCCATCAGCACCACAACCACGAGATCAAGCAGCATGGGAACCCTCCCCGGTGGCCTTGGGATGTTCAACTGTCGGCGGGGCCGACGGGGCCGGCTCGGCCTCCTCCACCTCCGGCAGGGCCGGTTGCGACTGGCGCTGGTAGAAGCGGGCGGCGGCGATGGTGGTGATAAAGTTGAGCAGGGCGTAGGCCAGGGCGATATCGATAAACATCTCCACCCGGCCGCTTAAGGTGCCGATGATGATGATCAGCACCGCGGTCTTGGTGCCGATCACGTTGACCCCCAAAATCCGGTCGATCACCGTCGGCCCCGCCACCACCCGGTAGAGGCTGGTCAGCATCAGCAGCAGGATCGCCACCCCTGTCGCAATCAGGAACTGTTCCATGGCTTAACGCTTACCCCCTTCGAAAACCCAGGCCACCCAGCGCTCCATCTCCCCGGGGCCGCCGGCCCCGTCACCGGTCAGATCACCCTCCGAATCGGTCGTGATGGCATGGACGTAAAAGGTATCATCCTGAATCCGAATGGTGGTGGTGCCGGGGGTCAGGGTAATGGAATTGGCCAGGACAAAGCGGGCGAAATCGGTCTTGAGTACGGTCTTGAAACGGATAATCCGGGGGTCGATCCGCTCCATGGCCCGGGGCGACAGGGACAGCCCGGCGACATGGGCATTGGCCAGCACCACCTGCCAGCAGAGCCAGCCGGTGTAGCGCAGAAAACGGCCGATCTCGCCCAGGGTGCCCAGCAGGGTTTTGGTATGTCCGGAAAAGAGCAGATCATGGGAAAGCCAGCTGACCAGAGCGCTGGCCATCACCCCCATCCCAAGATGGAAAAGATCAAGCTTCCCGGACATCACCACCCAGAAGGCGAACATCACGCAAAAGGTAACGACGGCAGCCATGGCGGGCTTATTTCTCCGGCATCATCGAGGAGTGATGCTCGACAATCAGCCACTGGTTGCCCAGCCACTGGTAAACAAAGGTGTAACGGCCGGTGACGCTGAAGGGCTCACCTTCCGGCGGGGTGAAATCAAAAGTGTAAACCCCCGAATTGATCGCAATATCATTATAGACCCGGATATTGCTTTCGTTGATGGTGCCCTTGGGCCTTTTGGCCAGGAAATGAACAAAATAGTCCCTGATTTCGGTGTGGTTGTGGCGCACCTGGTTGGAAACCGTGGGCAAGAGGATGCCGTTGAAGGCGTACTGGGCGGTGACCTTGTCGGGGTCACCACTCTGGATCGCCTGGTTCCAGGCGTCGAAAAGGGCGGAGATCTCCTGGTCGTATTTCATGTTCGAGCCTCGCGTCAAGTTGGTTGGAAAAGCCAATGGGCCGGGGGAATCCCCCGGCCCATTAAGGGTCAGGGGGTCGGCACGGTCACCGGCATCCCCATCAGCGGCCAGATCAGGATCACCGCCAGACCGACCACCGCCATCAGCAGAATCGAGGCCGGAATGCCGGCGGCAAAGAACTCACCGCTGGTGAACTGCTTGGAGTTGTAAGCGATGGCGTTGGGGGCCGCCCCCACCAGCAGCAGGAAGGGCATGCCGGCGGTAACCAGGGCGGCAAAGACGATCACCTCGGGAGCCACCCCCAGATAGGGGGCCACCACCAGGGAGACCGGCACCGAGATGGCAATGGCCGCCACGTTCATGATGAAGTTGGTCATCAGCAGAACAAAGAAGGCGATGCTCATCACAAAGACAAACCAATGGGCTTCCTGGAAAAAGCCCAGCCAGTTGATGGCCAGCCACTCGGCGGCTCCGGTCTGCCAGAGGCAGAAGCCCATGCTCATGGCCCCGGCAAAAAGCAGGATGATGTTCCAGGGCACCGCTTCCAGGTCGTTGATGTCCAAAATCTTGAGAACAAAGAAGAGAATGGTGGAGACCAGCAGCACCGCCGCCTTGTTGAAGGCCTGCAGGGCCGGCACGAATGACTGCACCGAGAGGAAAACAATAACCCCCAGGACGATGATCCCGGCCAGCTTCTCGTCGCGGGTCAAGGGGCCCATGGCGGCATTGAGCTCCCGGGCCTTTTCCCGCAGCCCCGGAATCACCGCCTTTTCCGGCTTGAAGAAGATCATGAAGAAGCCCCAGAGCAGGAAGACCATCAGCCAGCCCACCGGCGCCATGTAGAAGGAAAGCTCGAAGAAGGAGATCTCCCGGCCGACGATCTCCCGGTAAAAGCCCAGGGCGACGATGCCGCGGGCGGCGCCCAGCAGGGTGATGATACTGCCGGCCCCGGCCACGAAGGCCATGCCGATAAAGAGCCCCTTGCCGAACTTGGTGGGGCGGTCCCCCTCACCGTAAAGGGCGTAGATGGAGAGCAGCAACGGGTACATGGTGGCCGCCACCGCCGTGTGAGCCATCAGATGGGTCAAGAGCGCGGTGACCACGAAGCAGCCCAGGTAGATCATGCTGGTCCGCTCGCCGACAATATCCAGCATCTTGTAGGCCAGCCGCTTGGTGATCCCCACCTTGGTGAAGACCGCCCCGATCACCAGGGAGCCGAAGATAAAGAGGACCGAGGGGTCCATGAAATCCTTGAAGGCCTCGCTGGCCGGCCGGATGAAAAAGAGCGCCTGGACCACCCCGATGGTGATGCCGGTGACCCCGATGGGCAACACTTCAAAGACCCACCAGGTGCCGGCCAGCAGAAAGAGGGCCAGGGCCGCCTTGCCCTGGGGGCTTAAAATAAACTCCTTGCCCATGGGATCAACAGCATTGGGCCAGGGCGGCGAGAGGTAAACCAGGGCGAAGAGCCCCATTCCCAGAAACATGAAAAACCACTTGGACCACTCGATCTTGCTCTCCGCCTTGGCCATACCAACTTTCTCCCCGGCGGCCGCCGCTTTCTGCTTCGCGCTATCAGACATGACTCTCCCCTTTTTCGCCCGGTGACCGTTTTCGGCCAACGGGCCTCCGGTGACACAAATTTATATAGAGACTAAAAACGGATAACTGTTTGGGACGCCATCAGCCGATATTGGTGCAATGACGGACGATGGCGTTGAAAATCTCCTCCAGGCGAATAACCCCCAGCACCTCGTCACCGGCCTCATTCAAAACCGGCAGCACCGTCTCGTTGTGGGTCAGCATGATCGACAGGGCCTTGAGAGCCGACTCGTTCTCCTTGACCGGGGTGGGCAATGGAGTCATGAACTCCTTGATATTCTTGCCGAAACGACTGTTGCAGGCGCTGAAAAAGGAGTCGCCCCACAGGATGGGCAGGTTGGGAAACTCGCCGGCTTTGCCCTGGAAGCCCTCGAACATCTGGGCCAGATTGGGGTCAAGCCCCTTGAGGATACCCTGCAGACTGACCCGGCCGACCAGTTGGTTATCGGCATCCAGCACCAGCATCTCGGAATAGCGCATCCGTTCATACTCACCGCAGGTGAACTCTTGCAGCGCCCGCACCGCCTCGGCCAAGTTCAGCTCGTCCTCGATATGGGGAAAGCGCTTCATCGGAATGACCAAGCCTTTCACCAAAAATCTCTCCTTACCCTCTAATTCCGCGGCCATGAAAGCCTCCTTAAGCAGATGCCTTAAAAAATAAAAACGCCCTCACCGAAAAAACTAAGTGATAAGGCGCATATAAACACGTTCCTGTGGGTTCCCCCTCCACCACGGGCAACAAAGAGCATAATTTTCAAAAAGCAGCGACAAACTATGGCATGACAAAACCCTCCCGGCAGGTCGTTTTCGCAACAAAAAAAACGATAATCAGAACTGTGATGATTACAGCAGGGCGGGGCATTGGGTCCTGTTCATAATGCTACCCCCAAACGGCTGTCAAGGGTTTTTTGAAAAAAACTTACCCAACCAGGTTTTTTACCCGCCCTGACAGCCGTTACTCCTCCGCAAGCACCAGCAAAACAATGATGTTAATATAATCAGTTACCAACCCTTGCTGATCATGATATCGTGGATCTTCTCTTCCGCCGCCTTGTTGACCAGCACCATCTTGCGGGCGCTGGCGTCCTTTATTTTGCGGGAGAGGGTCTCGATGTCGGCGGGTTTTTCCAGCAGATCCAAGGCACCCAGCTTCATGGCCTGGACCCCCTTCTCCACCGTGGCCCGGCCGGTGAGCAGGATAACCTGGAGCTCCGGATTTTTCTCCTTGAACCGCTTCAGCGCCTCCAGGCCATCCATCTCGGGCATCTGCAGGTCAAGGACGATGGCGTCAAAGGATTCCTGGTCGCTTCGCGCCAGGGCGTCGGGCGCCGAGGTGGCGGTGGCGACCTCCATGCCCCGGGCCCGCATCCGTTCAGCCAAAGCCTCAACAAAATCCTTTTCGTCATCCACCAGCAAAATTTTTTCAGCCATGATCATTCTCCTTTTCGAGCTATGTTTATTAAACTGCGCCAAAGGCGGTCGGCCCTCCGGTCAACCTTCTATCGTTCGCGGGGCAAGTCGAAACCGAAGCGCCCGGACTTCCCGTCCTGCCATGGGTGGGCCCCAAGCAACAGGGCCAGGGGCCGGACGCGGCTGTCAGTCACAAAATCCCAACCGTTGTCGGCCCAAGGGCTCAAGTGGCCATAGACCAAGCCCAATCGCTCCCCCGCGACTTCTATTTGCAATAACACTGTTTTGTCCGGTCCTGCAAGCTCCATGGCCAGGTCAAGCCCCAACCAAATCAAATTGAGCAGAAAAAAGGGGGAGGTCTTAACCGGCGGGGTGGTCGGAGCGGGGTCGAATTCCAGTCTGACCCCCCGGCTGCCGGCAAAGCGGTCGGCCAGGGCCAGAGCCAGCTCCACCCACTCGGCCAGATCAACATCTCCCTGCAAATGGTCGGCACTATGGGCGAAACGGTTGAGATTTTTGGCGATCAGGTCGGCCCGCCGCACCTGCTTGCCGATGATGCCGGCGATTCCCACCAGACGCTGGGGTTCAACCGCCACCCCCCGCTCGGCCATCATGACCAGATCGTTGAGTAAGCCGGCGTTTTCATTGATGATGGCCAGCACGTTTTTGACCTCATGGGAGATGGAGGCCGACATTTTGCCGTAGAACCGCAAACCTTCCGGGCCGATCTCATCCCACGCCCACGCCGCTGGATCCTGCGCCTTCATAGCATCACCCTGCCGCTAGTGTCCGGATACTTCGTTGATCTTCTCCAGCAGCGCCTCGATGGCGACCGGCTTGAGCAGGTAGTAGCGCTCACCGCCGACCTCGGAGGAACCCACCTGAAAGTCGCCCTCCGAACCATGCCCGGTCATGAAGATATATTTCATCCCCGGCCGGATTTTTTCCATCCTTCTTTTGACCTCGATGCCGCTCATCTTCGGCATCTTGATGTCGATCACCACCACATCGTAGGGAGCGGCGGTGATCCGGACCAGGGCGTCGTCGCCGCTGGTGGCCCAATCGGCCTCAAAGCCACGCAACCCCAAGCGTTCGGCCAGGGTGGAGACCAGTTCATACTCATCGTCAACCAACAGAATTCTCATTTTCTTCCCGTTCATTTTGATAATTGGCCGCGTTCAGCGGCAGGGTAACAAAAAACCTGGTTCCCGCGCCGACGACGCTTTCCACCTGGATATCACCCCCCAACTCCCGCACCAGCCCATAAGTTATCGAGAGCCCCAGGCCGGTACCGCCATGCTGGATTCGGGTGGAGAAGAAGGGCTCAAATATCCGTTTGAGGTCGGCCTCCGGGATACCGCGGCCGTCGTCGGTCACAGTGACCAACACCCGGTCGGCATCCTTCAAGGTCCCGGTAATATGGATCTGACCACCGTCGCCGATGGCGGCAAAGGCGTTATTCACCAGGTTGAGAAAGATCTGCTGGAGCTTGCCCCGGTCACTGACAAAAACCGGTACCTCGGGAGCCACGTCGACCTCAAGGTGAATGTTGCGATACTCGGCCTCCTTGCCATGGAAGGCCAGGACCTCCTCGATCACCTCCTGGATCCGAACCGCTTGCCGGCGGGATTCCAGGTGGCGGGCAAAACCCAACAGACGGCGGGTGATCACGGCGCAGCGGCCAACCGCCTCTTCGATGGCCTTGAGCAGCGCCGGCAGCCGGGCGGCCTGGACGGCCTGATCCCCATGGGCCAGCAGGTCCTGCATCAGGCCCGCCTTCTCGTTGATGATCGCCAGGGGGTTGTTGATCTCATGGGCCACGCCAGCGGCCAGGCGACCAACCGAGGCCAGCTTGCCCACCTGTTCGGCCTCCTGCATCGCCTTGATCCGCTCAAGGTCGGCCTGATAAAGCTTGTTGACCAGCCGGGTGGTCACACCCAGAATGACCAGGATTATCAGGATGATACTGATACCGACAAAGGCGCTGATCACCAGCCGGGTCTGGATCCAGGAGCGCAGCACCTCGCTTTTACGCTGGATAACCATCAAAACGAAGGGGGAGTCGGGGACCAAGGCATAGCCCACGATCAGTTCCCGGCCCTCTTCGTCCACTCCGGGGAAGACCCGGACCTCCTCGGTAAAGGCCGGCAGTTCCGGCAGCCGGATTTTTTGGAGAACTTCACCGTAATGGAGGGTCGGGGTCTGGACAATCCCCCGCCGGTTGACCAGGAAGGCCTCACCTTGGCCGCTCCGTTTGAACTGGGCCAGCTGGGCGTTAAACCAATCCGTACTCAGGGTGGCCCTGAGGATGTAAAAGGAGCCATCATCGAGAGCCCGCTTCAAAGCGATCACCAGATGGGGCTCATCCCGGAAACCCCGATAGACGTCGCTGATATGAAAGCCGGATGTGACTACCTCCTGGAACCACTTCTCGGCGGCATAGCTCAAATCCTGAAGGGAGTAGGGGCCGCTGTAGCGCAAATGGCGACCGGTACTATCAAACAGGCCCAGGTCGCTGAAGCCTCCGATGGAGGACTTGAGGCCCTCCAGGTTCAGACTCAACCCCCGTTCATCCTTAAGCTCGGCCAGGGTGTGGGTCTGGATAACAAACTGCAGAGCCGCCTTCCGCTCCTCCAGAAAAAAGGAGACCGTCCGCATGTTGTCGTTGAGCAGCCGACCGGTACGCAAGGCCATCTCATTTTCGGCATGATTGCGGGTTACTTGAAAATCCAGGTAGGCCAGCGCAAGCAGGGGCACCAGAGAAACCCCCAGCATCATCATCATCGCCTGTCGCCAGATCCGCCGGAAATCGAAGATCCGCCGGACCGAGCCAAGCTCGCCACCGCCGCTCTCCCAGAAGGCCGGCTTAAATTGAGCCAATACCCTCTCAATCATGGACATATCGTTATCATCTCCCAATCCCAGAAAACCCTTGGCCGCTCAACTTGAACGCCGGCTCTGGCGCACCCGGTTATGGGCCTCCCGGAGTTTGGCGATCAGCAGGTCGATATCCACCGGCTTCTGCAGGTAGGCAAAAGCCCCCAGCTCCATGCAGACCTTGCGATCCTCCTCGGTGCCGTGGCCGGTCAGGATAATCACCTCCACCCCCGGCCGCAGCTTCTTGACCCGCCGCAAGACCTCGATTCCATCAATTCCCGGCATTTTGAGATCAAGCACCAGGACTTCGGGGTCGTCGGCGGCGATGATCTCCAGGGCTGACTGGCCGTCGTAGGCCACCGCCGACCCCATATCCCGCAGGATCAGGCGCTCGGAGAGGGTTTTGACAAATTCCCGCTCATCATCGACCAGCAGGACCTTGGAGGGAATATCAAAATCGTGTTTGCGGTAGATATCGGCCCGGTGAAACTCCTTGCCCACCTCCACCAGCACCTCGCTCACTCCCGGGATCGGGCCGACAATCTCCCTCAACTCCTCGGCCAGGCGATTGAAGAGCAGGACATGCTTGTGGACGATCAGGGTAACCACTCCGCCGCGGGCGGCGGCCTCAACTTCGTGACCCTCCCGGGCCAGCACCATGGCCACCTGGGCGGCCAGCTTGAAATCGGCCACCGCCTGCCGCGAGGCCCGGTCGGGAGCCACCGCCTCCTTGCCCAGGTACTCCCCAATCAGGGTGGCCGCCTCCGGCACCCCGGTGGTGGCCATGGGGATCACCATGTCGTAGAGCTCGGCCGCCCAAGGGTCATCACCCAGATGGAGGCTTTTCACCCAATGACGCCGCTCCTCGTCCAGTTCGGCGAGCAGGCGGGTGGCCGCCTTTTCACTGAGCCCCTGTTCATCCATGGCCGTCTGGACCCGAAATTTCAGGTCGGCGATCAGACAGACCTTCATCACGTGGGTAATCTCGCGGGGCACCAGATGGCCGAGGTAACCGGCCAGCAGCAGGCCGGATTCGGCACTCACCAATTCCGCCAGGGCCAGCCGGAGAGAGGCGATGGCTCGCCCCTTCTCGTGGGTAAAACGGTCAAAAACCGAGGTCCGGGGCGAGAAGGCCCGCTCCAACCGGTCGGAACCGAGATCGGAAAGAGTGGCCGCCCGGGCCACCAAATCCTGGTCGGTGACCAGCTTCAACCCGGTCCGATCAAGTACCTCCTTGACCACGGAACTTCCTCGGCAAAAATCGCCACTGAAAATTGTAAGACTGGTCATACTAATCCTCTTTTACCTTGGTATTCCGGCGATTATCGCGATCCTTCCCCCCTTCCAGGGGCAGATACTGGGTCAGGGGGCAGGATTTGCAGCCACCTTCCGGCAGGTCGCTGTGTTGATGAATCTTGTGGACCAGGTTCTCCACCGCCGACTTGCTGTCGGGGTAGAAATTCTCCCAGCCGATCTTGTTGAGCAGGTGGGTCCGCTCCAGCACCGCCAGCACCGCGCCCTTGGCGCTGCTGACCGCGAATCCGATTCCAGCCGCCCGCAGTCGTTCGACCAGCAGGGCCAGGGCCTCTTCGCCGGAGGCGTCCATGTCATTAATTCCGCTGGCCTCGAGAATAATATAGCGCAGATCGGGGCGCTGCTCCCGATATTTGGCCACCTGTTCATCCAGGTAACTGGCATTGGCGAAAAAGAGGGGGCCGTCGAAACGGATCACCGCGATATGGCGGCACCCCTGCAGCCGGTAATACTGGGCGCTCTTCAGCACCTTGTCCTCATGCAGCGACAGGGTGGCCACCTCCGGCCGCATGGACTTGTAAAGAAATACCCCCATGGAGAGTACCACCCCCACCATGATCCCCGTTTCCAGGTGGGGCGCCACCGCCAGGGTGACCAGGAAGGTGAGGATGGAGATCGCCCCATCATACCACTGGGCCTTCCAGGCATGGACAAAACCGCTGGTGTTGAGCAGACCGATCACCGCCATCACAATCACCGCCGCCAGCACCGCCTGGGGCAGGTGGTAGAGCAACGGGGTCAGGAAGAGCAGGGTCAGTAGCACCACCAGGCTGGTAACCACGCTGGAGAAACCGGTGACCGCGCCGGCCTGAAGGTTGACGGCGGAGCGGGAAAATGAGCCTGAAACCGCGAAGCTGGAACTGAGCGCCCCGGTCATGTTGGCCAATCCCTGGCCGATCAGTTCCTGGTTGGGGTCCAGCCGCTGGCCGGTTTTGGCGGCAATCGCCTTGGCGATGGCGATTGCCTCCATAAAGCCCAGCAGGGCGATGATTATCGCCATGGGCACCAGCTTCAGGGCCGCAGCCAGGGAAAATTCCGGTAGAGAGAAGGGGGGCAGGCCCCGGGGGATGGTGCCCACCACCGCGCCGCCGCCCATCATGGTCAGCCGCTCCCGATCCAGAGCCCCGCTTCCCACCTTGAGCCGCCAGACTTTGTTGCTCTCCACCGTCCCGGCAACCCAATCATTCCCAACGTGGAAAAAAATCCGGCCGTCCCGCTCCACGGCGGTGAAGCGCAAACCCCGTAATTGACTCCGCAGCCCACGAATCTCGGCCCCGGCTTCGTCGATGGCCAGATTAACCAGGTCCCGTTGACTCTCCAGCGCGAGCAGTTCCCGCCGGTCGGCCCGTCCCTGTTCCACCTCCTTTTGCAGAGTGTCGATCCTGCCGCCCAGCTCGGCCCGATCCCGGCTGAGTTCAACCAGTTGCTCCTGCCGGGCGTTGTAATCGGTTATCATCGCCACCGTCTCGGGGGTCGGCAACTCGGCCAGACCCACCGTCCGATTGTCGCTGAAGCCGGTGAAGTAGGAGATCAGGGTGGCCAGGGTCACCGCCAGCAGGACATCGGGAATCCGGCGGTTGATCTTGCGCAGGGTAAACATCAGCGCCAAAGCGCCCAAGCCGAACATGAGGGTGGGCCAATGGGTAAAGTCGAAAGCCGCCTTCGCCACCATGATCATGGTTTCATAATGGTGAGGGGCATTGTCCACATCCACCCCGAAAAACTTGGCCAGCTGAGAGGAGGCGATGATCAGAGCCGCCGCGTTGGTAAAGCCGTTGACCACCGGATGGGAGAGGAAGTTGACCACCAGCCCCAGCTTGAGTACCCCCAGGGAAAACTGAAAAAGCCCGATGATCAGGGCCAGCAGGATGGAGTAGGCGATGAACTCGCTGCTGCCGGCACTGGCCAGGGGGGCCAGGGATGCCGCCGACATCAGGGAAACCACCGCCACCGGACCGGTGGCCAGCTGGCGACTGGAGCCGAAGAGGGCCGCCACCATTGGCGGCAGGAAGGAGGCATAAAGCCCGTAATAGACCGGCAGCCCAGCCAACTGGGCATAGGCCATGGATTGGGGGATCAGCACCAGGGCCACCGTCAGGCCGGCCAGGGCATCAAGCCGGAACATGCCGAAATTATAGCCCTTCAACCAGGTTATTGCCGGAAAGAGACGCGCGTACATTAGTTCAGCACCCGAGGTTTATGATTGCGTTTCAGCCGCGGCTGCACCGCAGCTACAAAGATTCTCAACTGCCAGCATGTTGCGGGCAAACTCGATCAGTTCACCATAAAGAGTGCCGGTCTGGTAGAGTTTGAAGGTCTCCAACCGGACCAGGCCGTCCACCATGGTATAAAGCAACAGCCCGGTTTTACGGGAAGAGAGTTCCCTGATCGAACCATCCCTCTGCCCTCGCTGTATGGCTTGCTCGAACAGCTCGACAAAAAAGGCGTAGATGGCCTCCAGATGCTCCCGGCACTTTTTATTTTCCAGGGCCAATCGATAAGGGTAGTAGCGATGGATCAGCAGAAAGCGCTCCTCCATCCTGGCCGCCAACTGCAGATAAAAGGAGAGCAAACCCTCCACCATCTCCATGCCGCTGGCGAATTGGTGGGCCGCCAGATATTCCCGGCTTTCCGCCAGCAGCTGCTCCTTAAAATTGGCCAGCACCGCCACGAACAACTCTTCCTTGGTTTTGTAGTGATAAAAAATGGTGCCGTCGGCCACCCCGGCCATTTGGGCAATCTCGCCGATGGCGGTGTTGCGGAATCCCTTGTCGGCGAAAAAGAGGGTGGCCATATCCAGAATAACCTGCTTCCGGGATGGCCCGCCCTGCCCCTTGACTCGCCTGTTACCTTTTTCAGTCACTTTTTTAAGATACCATTATTTTTATGAGCAAATTAGCGACAACTTCCCGCCGCCAGATTACCGACTGAGTGGTCAGTCAGTTTTTAAGATCTAATTAATACTCCACCCCCAGGAAGTCAATCACTTTTTTCCAACTTTTTCACCCGGATGCCACCGTTCCGTTTCGGCTCCTTTGCCGTCGCGAACTTTTCCGGGTAGAGTGGGCGGGCTGAAAAGTTTCGGCACCATCTCTACCCAGCCGGAAAACCTTATGAAAAAAGAATTAACCCTGATCATGCCCGGCGAGAATTTCCGGATCATGATCATTGCCGCTCTAATCGGGCTCTTGGCCGGCGGCATGAACATCATCTTCCGGACCGTGCTGGAAGGAACTCACCAGCTGCTGATGGTTGGCGGCTATCAACTGCTGGGGATCGCCAAAGGGGGCCTCCACCTGCTGCTGCTGCCTCTGATCCCGGCCGCCGGCATGGTGTTGCTGATTCCGCTCTCCCTGCTTTTTCCCGGTGAGGTCAACGGCTACTCTTTCCCCAGATTTCTCCGTCAGGTTAATCTGGAGGCGGGCATTATCCGGCTGCGGACCATTTTCGCCAAAATCATGGCCTGCTCTCTGACCATCGGCAGCGGCGGCTCGGCCGGGGTTGAGGGCCCCATCGCCCAGATCTGCGGCACCATCGGCTCCCAGCTCGGCCAACGGTTGCGGGTTTCGGGCAACCAGATGAAGGTCTTTATCGCCGCCGGCTGCGCCGGAGGGGTGGCGGCCATCTTCAACGCCCCCATCGCCGGGGTCTTCTTCGCCGCCGAGATCATCCTCCTGGGTACCTACACCATCAGCTCTTTTGCCGTGCTGGTGGTGGCCTCGGCCATGGCCACCGTCCTCTCCCGAGCCTACTACGGCCCCTCGCCGGCCTTCCCCATCCCCGACTATTCCCTGATCAATCCACTGGTGGAGCTCCCCCTCTACTCCCTGCTGGGGCTGATCATCGGTCTGCTGGCGGTGGCCCACATCCATATTTTTTACTGGGTGCGTGATCGCTTCACCGGCCTGAACCTCCACCCACAACTCAAACCGGTGCTGGGCGCCCTGGGGGTGGGGGTGATGGCCATCGCTTTTCCCCAGGTAATGGGAGATGGATATCATTACATCGGGGAGGTGTTGACCGAGGGAGGGGTTCTTTGGGTGATGCTGGCCCTGGTGCTGTTCAAGATGGTGGCCACCGCCCTGACCCTGGGTTCCGGCGGGGCCGGGGGGGTTTTTGCTCCGGCCCTGTTCATCGGCGCGGTGGCCGGCGGATCCTTCGGAACGGTGGCCCATCAACTGCTGCCCCATCATACCGCCAATCCCGGCGCCTATGCCGCGGTGGGAATCGGGGCCTTTCTGGCCGCCGCCACCCATGCGCCTCTTACCGCCATCTTTCTGCTCTTCGAGATGACCGGCAACTATCTGATCATTATCCCGATCATGCTCTGCAGCATGATCGGGACCACGGTGGCCCGCAAAATCAAGCCGGAATCGATCGATACCGTTGATCTGGGTCGGGAGGGAATCGACCTCCATGAGGGGCGGGAAATTGCGGTGATGAAGTCGATCAAGGTGGGGAGAGTGGTCAATGAGGAGGTGGATTTTATCAGCGAGCAGGCCAATGCCGATCAGCTGCTGCAGGTCTTCAGCATGACCAAGGACAGCTTCTACTTTCCGGTAATCGATGAAACCGGCCGCATGACCGGCATCGTCTCCATGCAGGACGCGAAAAACGTACTCCACGACCGGGAGTTGCGGCTCGACGCCCGGGTGGGAGATATCTGCACCCGCCAGGTGGCGGTGCTGACCCCCGACGACAACCTCTACACCGCCATGACCCTCTTCGACCTCAAGGGACTGGAGGAGATCCCGGTGGTGGAGGCCACCGACAATCGCTGGGTGCTGGGAATGCTCAAACGTCGCGAGGTGATCGCCGCTTACAACAAGGAGGTGATCAAAAAGGGAATCAGTGACCACACCGCCTCCATCCGCCTGCAACCGTAACAGTCCGTTGAAAAAGCCATCCCTGGCTTTTTCAACTAACGGCCCGTCCATGGGCCGCTAACAGCCCGTTTTTCAACGGGCTGTTAAGCCCCAAGAGGGCCACCCCCTTTCAACTGTCCGGCGGCTCCGGCCCCAGAAAGGGTTGACCAACCTCCCGTTCCAACGATTTTAGCACCCGATCCGGCTCGTGGACAAACTCCTCACCCTTGACCCGACAGGCGAAATGGTCCTGGTTGCAGGGGGTGATCAAGTTGAGGGCCTCCCAACGGGAGAGGTAGTATTCCAGCAGGAGGGGCAGTTCGGTGAAGACGGTGGCCTGGGGTTTGGGATCGACAAAGCTGGAATTTTTCAGGCGCCGGGACGACAAAGTCTGGGTCTGGTAAAAATTCTCCATGAAGAGCAACTCGGCCGGCATCCGGGCCTCGATGCCGATTCGCCCCAGCAGCCGCACCAGCCGGCGCATGCAGCCGGCGCCGAAACTGGCCAGGGGGTAAGGGAGGTAGATCTCCCGGGGCCGGCGCAGACCCAGGTAGGATTTGATGGTGATAATCAGTTGACTCAGGGCCACCGGCAGAGGGTCGACGAAATGCCAGGTACTCCCACCGAATTCCGCCCGGTTTCTCAAGACGTGGTGGACAAAGGCCGGCACCTTTTTGGCGTTGGAGTAGGAGTGGACCGCCCGGCGGTTGGTGAACATCAGGGGCATGGCCTGATCGGCTAAGGAGAAGAGCAGGCGCTGGAACCCCTGGATCTTGTGGTCATGGGCCCCGTAAACCACGGCCAGGCGGATATTGGTGTAATCCAGCCCATGTTTACGGTGCAACTCGGCCAGGGCCAGCTCCGCCAGGAGTTTGGATTTGGGGTAGTTGGCCAGCTCGGGGGTCAGCTCCAGCCGGTCATCTTCGGTGAGATTCTCCCCCGGGGGCAGCACGGCGGCGGAGCTGAAATGGATATAGGGGATCTGCCGCTCCATGGCCACCCGGGCCAGATGGATGGTACCCAGGTAGTTGGTCTCGTAAGCCAGCAGGGGGCTGGAATCCAGGGCGGCGATGGCGCAGTTGATGATGAATTCCGGCCTGAACTTGCGGCAATAGCCGCGAATATCCTCGGGATCACGCAGGCTGAGCTGCTTGCTGTTGGGGGCCAGCAGTTCGAACTCGTCGTCGGCCCGCTTTTTGAAATAGTGCATGATCCCGCCGCCGATCAGGCCGGAGCCGCCGACCAGCAAGCCGGTCTTCACGATATTGCCCAGACAGGTGAATTTGCGCTCTCGCATGCCGAAGGTACCCCCTTTTGCCATGATGCCCAAAACCGCCGGACCTTGCACCTTTTTTTTGCCCGCCTCCGGCCGCCCCGCCCCGGGCCCCGGCACCGCCAACCTTGCGGCGCCCGGGGCAACGGTGTAATAATATGAAATTGTCCGCCATCCCTCCCCTCAACCCCAACCCGGACCCGGCCATGCCCATAATTCAGCGCCAGGAGATAACCAAGCTGTTGAGCCGGATCGGCGACGGCGAAATCGCCCCGGTCTATCTGCTGGTGGGCGAGCGTTATCTTTGCCGGGAGACGGCGGGCCAGCTGATCACCGCCCTGCTCCCCGAGGAGGAGGAGCGCCCCGCCCGACTGACCGTGATCGACGGTGAACGGGAGGACCCGGCCCGTACCCTGGCCGGACTGCGCACTTACAGCCTCTTCGGTGGGCGCCGGGTCCACCAGGTGGTGGACTCCCGGCTGCTCTTCTCGAAAACGGTGGCCAAAACCCTGTGGGAGAAGGCGGAAAAAGCGGCGGAAACCGAGAAAAAGGAAGCCGCCCGGCTGTTGCTGGCCATGCTGGGGCTGGCCGGCCTCACCCCCGCCGATTGGCGGCAGGAGCAGATCGCCGGCCTGGCCGCCGGGGCCTGGCAAAAACTGTTCGGTTTCACCAAACCCGCCGACACCTCCTGGGCCGAGGCGATCCTGGCCGAGATCGATGACCAGCCGGTGGCGGCCCCGGCCGGAGCCGGCGATGCCGCCGAGGCCTATATCGCGGCCCTGGAGAAGGGCCTGCCGCCGGGCAACATCCTGCTGCTGCTGGCCGAAACCGCCGACCGGCGCAAAAAACTCTATAAATATCTGGAAAAAAACGCGGTCATTATCGACCTGAGCGTGGACGCTGGCAGCTCGGCCCCGGCCCGCCGGGAGCAAAAGGAGCTGCTGGCCGACCTGGCCCGCCGAACCCTGGCCGGTTTCGGCAAGAAGCTGGCCGCCGACGCCCTGGAACCTCTGCTGGAACGGATCGGCTTTCATCCGGTGGCGGTGGTGATGGAGACGGAGAAGCTGGCCCTCTACGTGGGGGAGAGGACCACGGTCGATCGGGACGATGTGGACGCCATGGTGGGACGCACCCGGGAGGAGGCGATCTTCGAACTCAGCGAAGCCTACAGCAGCGGCAAACTGGAACAGGGCCTGCTCCTGCTCGAGCGCCTGCAGCAAGGGGGGATGCACCCCCTGGCCATCCTGGGGGGACTGCGCAACCATCTCCGCAAGCTGCTGCTGACCCGGGCGGTGATCGACGGGGCCGCAACCGCCTTCAACCCCGGAACCCCCTTCCCCGCCTTTCAAAAAAATTACCTGCCCCGCCTCAAGGAGGAACGGGAGAGGGGCCGGGGCTGGCCCGCCGCCTTCGCCGGCCACCCCTATGCCCTCTATCAGCTCTGCCTCCAGGCCGCCAGACTGCCCCCCGCCCGATTACGGGGAATGCTGGCCGACCTGCTCCGGGCCGAGGCCCGCCTCAAAGGCTCCGGCCTGCCGGCCGCCACGGTGATGAGCGCCCTCTTCCTGGGCGGCGCTAACCACCGCTAACCGTCCCGCAAAAGTTGCATTTTAAGGGGAATTGATTACCATTAGGGGCGTGAAGCATACCCCTGGGTTGGGGATAACCAAACCGCACCAGTGACGGAAATCGAGCCATGAGCACCAAAAACGGAAACCAGCAGGACCAGCAAACAGTGGTCAAGGAGCGCCAGGAGTTGCGCCGTCCTCCCCTCTATAAGGTTCTGCTCCACAACGACGACTACACCACCATGGATTTCGTGGTGATGGTGCTGACCATGATCTTTCACCACCCCCAGGAGAGCGCCAACCGGGTGATGATGCAAGTGCATCGGGAGGGAGTGGGGGTGGCTGGCATCTTCCCCCGCGACGTGGCCGAAACCAAGATCGCCATGGTCCATGGCCTGGCCCGCAAGCATGAGTACCCCCTTAAATGCTCAATTGAGCGGGAGTGAGCCGGACCGGCCGCCTCCGGTTGCGCCCATCATGCCGAGCCGCCCATGATCAAAAAAATTCCCATCACGGAACTCAGGCCCGGCACACGGATCGAACGTTTCACCTGCGGCTGGCTCAACCATCCCTATCTCTTCAACCGACCCCGGATCAAAACCGACGCCGAGATCAAGCGCCTCCATGATTGGGGCATTACCCATGTCTATGTCCGGGAGGACTCCGTCCACCCGGACCGGAAGGAAGAGTTCGACCATCCCCCACCCCGCCCCCTCTTCCCTCCGCCCGACCAGCCCCTCCCGGCTTTCCGGGAGGCCAAGCCGGTCCCCCTGGAGCGCGAGTTGGGCCGGGCGGAGCAGGCCCAGCATCGGGCCAAACTGGTGACCCAACAACTCCTGGGTTCGGTGCGTTCGGGCAAGGAGCTGAAAATCAGGGAGGCGGAAAGCGCGGTCAACGACCTGAACACCTCCATCAGCCACAACCAGGATGCCTTGCTGCTGCTGATGCGCCTGCGCAAACAGGATCAGTACACCTTCGAACATTCGGTGAACGTGGGGGTGCTGCTTTTAGCCCTCTGCCGCTCCCTGGGGCTTGACCGGGAAATCACCCGCGCCATCGGCCTGGGCGGCCTGCTCCATGACGTGGGCAAGATGGCGGTCCCCTTGGAGATCCTCAACAAACCCGGCGCCCTCAATGCCGAGGAGTTCGGGCTGGTCAAACAGCACGTGGTCAAGTGCCGCAAAATATTAGGTACCATCCACGGGCTCTCCCAACCCGTCGCCCAGATCGCCACCGAGCACCACGAAAGATTTGACGGCAGCGGCTATCCCCTGGGCCTCAGCGGTGAGGCCATCAGCCAGGGCGGGCAACTGGCCTCCATTGCCGATGTCTTCGACGCCCTGAGCGCCGACCGCTGTTACCATAAAGGAATGGAACAGACCGAAGTGCTGCGCCGGCTCTACCGCTGGCGCCACACCCACTTCAACGAAACACTGGTTCAGCATTTTATCAAATGTATCGGCATCTACCCGCCGGGCACCCTGGTCCGGCTGGAAAGCGGGCTTTTAGCGGTGGTGGTTGAATCCGGCAACAGCCTGCTGCGCCCGGTGGTGCGGCTGGTTTACGACACCAAGCGGGAGTGGGCCGTCTTTCCCAGCGACCTTGATCTTGCCCGGCCCGGCCCCGGCGGTGGGGACCGGATCATCGGGTACGAGCCGGCGGCCCGTTGGGGGATCAATCCCCTCCGGGTTCTGGGGGTGGCAACCGGTTCCTGAGTTAAGCCGGCGTTGCTTTTTTAAGGCAAATGATTACCATAAGTGATGTCGGGGTTAAAATTCCGGCCAGGCGGCAACCAACCTTTTTTCAATAACCGGGGGCAACCCCGACATTTAAGGGAACCACGATGATGATCAACGACAAGCTGGAAATGGCCTTGGTGCGGGCCATTCGGGAAGCGAAGATTCGCAAGCACGAACATGTCACGGTGGAGCATATCCTCTACGGCCTGCTCCATGACGATCTGGCAATGGAGATTCTGGAGGCCTGCGGCGGCAAGGTCCCCCTGATGAAGGAGAAGCTGGAAGATTTTTTCGTCTCCAGCCTGCCCTCCCTGCCGGGTGGCCCGGGCCAGCACGATCCGGTGCAGACCATCGGCTTCAACCGGGTGCTGCAGCGGGCCATCGCCCACGTCCAGAGCTGCGGCAAGAAGGAGGTGGACGGCGGTGACGTTTTGGCCGCCATCTTCGCCGAGACGGAGTCGTTCGCGGTCTATTTCCTCAGTCTGGAGGGGATCAAGAAGCTGGACGTGATGGAATATATCGCCCACGGTCGGCCGGAGACCGCCCCCAGCGGACCGACCGCCCAACCCGACGGCGGCGAACCCAAGGACAAACCCGCCGAGAAAGAGGATGAGGCCCTGGAGAAATTCACCATCAACTTCAGCGCCCTGGCGGCCCAGGGGAAGATCGACCCCCTGATCGGTCGGGAACAGGAGTTGAAAAGGGTGATGCAGACCCTCTGTCGCCGCCGCAAGAACAATCCCCTGCTGGTGGGGGAGCCGGGGGTGGGCAAGACCGCCATCGCCGAAGGGCTGGCCCTGCTGATCCACCAGGAGCAGGCCGGCGGCCAGAAAGGGGGCCGGGTGCCGGAGATGTTGCGGGAGGTGGAGATCCGCCTGCTGGATATGGGGGGCCTGCTCTCCGGCACCAAATACCGGGGCGATTTTGAACAGCGGCTCAAGGCGGTGATCTCGGCGGTGGAAAAACGGCCCGAGGTTATTCTGTTCATCGACGAGATCCACACCATCGTCGGCGCCGGCGCCACCAGCGGCGGCAGCATGGACGCCTCCAACCTGCTCAAGCCCGCCCTCCAGGCGGGTAACCTGCGCTGTATCGGGGCCACCACCTACGAGGAGTACAAGAATCACCTGGAGAAGGACCGGGCGCTTTCCCGCCGCTTCCAGAAGATCGATATCGTTGAACCCTCGGTCCCCGACACGGTGGCGATCCTGCGGGGCCTGCAGTCGCGGTATGAGGAGCACCACGGGATCAAGTACTCGGCCCCGGCCCTCAAGGCGGCCGCCGAGCTGGCCAGTCGTCACATCAACGAACGTTTTCTGCCCGACAAGGCCATCGATGTGGTGGACGAGGTGGGAGCCGCCTTCCGGATGCGGCCCCAGAGCCGGAAACGACGCACCGTAACGGTGCGCGACGTGGAGGAGGTGATCTCCCGGCTGGCCCGGATTCCCGCCAAAAGCGTCTCCGAATCCGATACCGAGCAGTTGCGGCTGCTGGAAACGGTCCTCAAGAGCCAGGTATTCGGCCAGGATCAGGCCATCGGCGCCCTGGTCTCCGCCGTCAAGCGCTCCCGGGCCGGGATCAAGCGTCCCGACGGCCCCACCGGCTCATTCCTCTTCACCGGCCCCACCGGGGTGGGCAAGACCGAACTGGCCCGGCAACTGGCCGGCGCCCTCAACATCCACTTTGAACGCTTCGACATGAGCGAATATATGGAGAAGCACGCGGTCTCCCGGTTGATCGGCTCCCCCCCCGGCTATGTGGGTTTCGACCAGGGCGGGCTGCTCACCGAGGCGATCCGCAAGCATCCCCACTGTGTGCTGCTCTTTGACGAGCTGGAGAAGGCCCATCCCGAAATTTTCAGCATCCTGCTGCAGGTGATGGACCACGCCGCCCTGACCGACAACAGCGGGCGCAAGGCCGATTTCCGCAACGTGATCCTGATCATGACCACCAATGCCGGGGCCCGGGAACTGGCCGCCCGGCCCATCGGCTTCACCGGCGACAGCGCCGGTCGCGACAGCAAGGCCCTGAAAAATCTTTTCGCCCCGGAATTCCGCAACCGGCTCGATGGAACCATCACCTTCAACGCCCTCGACGCCCCTTTGATGGAACAAATCGTCGACAAGATGGTCTTGGAGCTGCAGGCCCAGTTGAGTGAAAAGCGGGTGGAGATCGCGCTGACTGCCGGGGCGCGGCGCTGGCTGGCCCAGCGCGGTTTCGACCCCGAGTTCGGCGCCCGCCCCCTGCGCCGCCTGATCATGGGAGAGATCGGCGACACCCTCACCGATCAGATTCTCTTCGGTCAGTTGCGCAAGGGGGGCGAGGTCAAGGTGGGGGTCAAGGGCGGTACGCTGACCTTCACCTTCACCGCGGCGGCCTGAACCGGCTTTCTCGTTGACAGCACGGATATTTGCGCTAAGATCGCCGTGTCGTTTGGGCATTATGTATGGCGTTAACCATCCGGGGGGCGGTTCCCCCGGATTTTTCACTTTATCCTCCCAATACCACAAGGAAAAACACCATGAAGATTCTTGCTCCCCGCCAGACCGCCATCGCCGCCGTCGCCCTTGCCAGCCTGCTGCTGGCCGGTTGCGGCGACTCGCAGCAACAGACCGAAACTCCGGCCAGCGAAGCCAGCTTCAGCTCCGCCATGCAGGATGCCCACAGCGGCATGATGCTGGATGAGATCCCCCTGGGCAGCGCCAAGGCCGTCACCCCCTTCGTTGACCTGGAGGTCGAGAAGGCCACCGGCGAGAACAGCTACCAGGTGGGCGAGGTTTTTGCCCGGGGCGCCGAACTGGACGGCAAGACCATCCGGGTGCGGGGTCAGGTGGTTAAATTTTCCCCGGCGATCATGAACCGTAACTTTATCCACCTCCAGGATGGCAGCGGCGACCCGGCGGAAACCACCCACAACCTGGTGGCCACCTCCGATGCCACCGTGGAGCCCGGCAACATCATCACCATCGAGGGTGTGCTGGCCGCCAATAAGGATTTCGGGTCCGGCTACGTCTACCGGGTGATCCTGGAAGAGAGTCGGGTGATCGAATAAGCCGCCGTTGTGCGGATCGTCATGGTTGGGCCGGGAGCCCTGGGTTGCCTGTTGGCCGCGCGCCTGCACCTCGCCGGCGCCGGCCCGGCCCTGCTGGACCACGACCCGGCCCGGGCCGCCCTGCTCAACCGCCAGGGCATCATCCTCGCGGAGGCCGGGGGCGTTAACCCCGCCGCCGTGGTTCCGGTCTCCACCGATCCGGCCACGGTGGGCGGGGCTGACCTGGTGCTGCTCTGCGTCAAGGCTCCCGCCCTGAACTCGGCCTTGGACGCCATCGCCCCCCTGCTTCCCCCCTCCTCGCTGCTGCTGGCCCTGCAAAACGGGATCAGCCACCTGGAGATCCTCAGCGCCCGCAAGCTACCCTGCGCCTGGGCCCTGGGGGTCAGCACCGAGGGGGCCAATCTCCAGGGGCCGGGCCGGGTCCGCTCCGGCGGCGCCGGCCTGACCGAGCTGGGCTTCGTCCAGCCGCCAACCCCGGCCGCCGATCAACTGCTGAACGCCACGGTGGCCCTGCTGAACCGGGCCGGGCTGCGGGCTGCCCGCCATCCCGAGATCATCGGCCGCCTCTGGCGTAAACTGATCATCAACTGTGGGATCAACGCCCTCACCGTGATCCATGACTGCCCCAACGGGCGCTTGCTGGAAATTCCCGCCGCCCGCCGGGCCATGGCCGCCGCCGTCCGGGAAGCCGCCGCGGTGGCCGCCGCCTCCGGAATCAACCTGCCCGATGACCCTGTCGCTTTAACCGAAGCAATCTGTCGGCAAACCGCCACCAACATCTCCTCCATGCTCCAGGATATCCGCCAGGGCCGCGCCACCGAAATTATGGCCATCAACGGCGAGATTGTGCGCCGGGCTGGGCAATTGGGCCTGGCGACTCCGGTCAACCTCGAGTTGTTGACCGCCGCACAACTGCACCACCGCTCCCCCACCCGATAATCTCGCCAGGCCGTCATTTTCTCCCAGACCGCTCCTTCAGCCATAAAAGCTATTGCACAAAAACATTTTACACAATACAATCTCAAGGTTGTAATTTCGCATCGAATCCGGCCACTGTTTTGGCCCCCAAGCTCCCTTAACCTCCGCAAACAACGATAATTATGTCGAAAAGTGACAGCCTGGCCCCCCAAGAAGGTCCAACGCTTGACGCCTCCGGGTTGAAGGAGCAACAGGAATCCCGGACCCGCAAGGTTCTTACCGATCTGCGCATTATTTTCCGGGCCATTCAGGCCTATTCCAAAGGGGTGGAGCGGCAGTGCCGGGTCAGCGCCACCATGCTCTGGGTGCTGCGGGAGATCGCCGCCGCCGGTCAGATGCGGATCTCCGGGGTGGCCAGGGCCTTGAACATCCATCAGTCCACGGCCAGCAATCTGCTGGACAAGCTGGAAACCCGCGGTCTGGTGGCTCGCCAGCGGGGGGGACAGCGGGAAGACCAACGGGTGGTCATGGTTGCCCTGACCCCGGCGGGTCACGAGCTGCTGACCCAGGCCGCCAACCTGAACCACGGGCCGCTGGCCGAAGCCCTGCAGCGGCTCACCGGCACTCAACTGGCCGAACTGGGCCGGGGCCTGGACCAACTGGTGGCCGTCTTGCCGGCGGGCCATCCGACCCTGGATCCGCCCCCGCCGATTACCGACTGTGCCGTCAAATCGGACGGCTGAAAAGCAAAACAGTTTTTGAAGGAGTCAAATGTGATAACAACCCGGAAACCTGTACCACTTCAGCGGCCATTGCCCGCCAAGCACCTGTTGCCCAAGGTGGCCGGAAGGCGGCCGGGCCCCGACGGCCGGGTGCTCAGTTTCGCCCCCGGGTTCGACCGCGATTTCGTAGAACGCCTGTTAGGCCGACGGCGTCGGCAAAAGTTGAGCAACTCCACCGCCCGGCGGATAACCATCCAGGAAGCTGAAATCCCCGGCCTGCTCAAACCCCGGCTGGTTCAGCAGCTGGTCCAACCCGTCGCCCTGGACGGCAAGCTCCGGCTGGGAGAGGAGTTGCTGCTGAAAAACCCCAAACTGGTCCGGGCCCTGCAAGGCGCGGTGGCGATAAGCTGTTTCGTGGCCACCGTTGGGCCGGCCCTGGATCGGAGAATTGACAAGTTGCAGCAACAGGGGCGACTGGCCAATGCCGCCGTGCTCGACGCCCTGGGCTCGGGGGCGGTGGAAAGCGTGGCCGACCAGTTTCAAAAACAGGTGGCGGCGGAATATCAGGCCCAAGGCCTGGTGGTCGGCCCCCGCTTCAGCCCGGGCTACTGCGACTGGCCGCTGACCGATCAGCCCGGGCTTTTTTCCCTGCTCGACCATGAACAGATCGGAGTGGAGCTGGATCACGCCTGTCTGATGCAGCCGCGCAAATCGATCTCCGCCATCTTCGGGCTGTACCCCGCCGCCAAGGCCCCGGCCGACCGCGAGCTGATCCCCTGCCGCCGCTGTAATAAGCAAAACTGCATCGCTCGTCGCTAAGAAAACACTGGGCTGCGCCGCATCTTCGGGTGATCGGCCTTCGCGGCGTCGCAGCCTTTGGTGGGGAAAAGGCAAATAATGACAAGGAGAGGTAATGAAAATACGTAAAGGCCTGCAAGGCGGCAGTTACAAGCCGTTGAGCCAGGCAGATATCGGCAGAATTCACCAGACCAGTCTCGAGGTTTTTGCCGAGATCGGCATCCAGGTTAACTTTCCCGCCGCCCTGGAGCTGTTCGCCGCGGCCGGGGCCAAGGTGGACCGAAAGACCTCTATTGTCAAGATGTCCGGCGAAATGGTGGAAAGGATTGTCAGCCAGGCTCCGCCGGTGATCAATCTCTGCGGCCGCGATCCCGCGGGAGAGCACGACTGCGAGATCGGGGGGACCAGGGTTTACATGGGCACCGGCGGCACCGCCCTCAATGTCCAGGAGCCGGGCAGCACCGAAATCCGCCGCTCCCAAACCAAAGACATTATGGACATGGCCCGGATGGTGGAGTCCCTGGACAATATCCATTTCTACATGCTCAACGTCTATCCCGGGGACGTCGGGGTCGAGGATGTCGATGTCAACCGCTTCGGAGCCGCCCTCAACCGCACCGAAAAACACGTCATGGGCGGGGTTTATACCGTTGAAGGGGTCCGCAATGTGATCCGGATGGCGGAGATGATCGCCGGCTCTCCCGAAGCCCTGCGCCGACGGCCCTTTATCTCCATGGTCACCTGCCCCATCAGCCCCTTCAAGCTTGATGAATCCTACGGCGAGTTAACCATGGAGGCGGCCAGCAACCGGATCCCGGTGGTGGTTCCCACCGAACCGCTCTGCGGGGCCACCGCCCCGGTTACCCTGGCCGGCAACCTGGTGGTCCAGAATGTCGACTCTTTAGCCGGAGTGATGCTGGCCCAGCTCACCAGTGCCGGCGCGCCCTCTCTTTACGGCTGCATCTCCTCGATCACCGACCTGCGCGACCTCAAGTACCTGGCCGGGGCGGTGGAGATGGGCCTGATGAACGCCGGGGCCGCCCAGATGGCCCAGTTTTACCGGCTGCCCTTTTACGCCACCGCCGGCATGACCGATTCCAAGGTGGTGGATGCCCAGGCCGGTTACGAGTCAGCAATCACCAGCGTGCTGGTGGCCCTGGCCGGCGCCAACTTCATCCATGACGCCGCCGGCTTCATCGAATTCTGCCTCACCGCCTCCTTCGACAAGCTGGTGGTCGACAACGAGATCCTGGGGATGACCATGCGGGCGGTGGAGGGGATCCGGGTGGATGACGAAACCCTGGCTCTCGATGAGCTGAAAAAGGCCGGGCCCGGCGGCCAGTTCGTGACCTCCCGCCACACCCGCCGCTTTATGCGCCAGGAACATTACAAGCCCCAGCTCAGCGACCGCGACAACCGGGGACCCTGGACCCAGGGCGGCTCCCTCACCGCCCGGCAACGGGCCACCGCCCGCTGCCGGGAGATCCTCGATGCCCCCCCGCGTTCGATCCTGCCCGCGGAGGTCCGCCAACGGATCAAGGCCGAGATTCCCGGGCTGCAGCCTTTTCTCATGGAGTAACCGATGATCACCATTGCTGAAAAAATCAACGCCACCATTCCCGCCACCCGCCGGATCATCGAGGAGCGGGACGCCGCGGCCCTGCTGGACCTGGCCGAACGCCAGGCCGCCGCCGGGGCCGACTATATCGATGTCAACGTGGGTACCGGCCATGGCAGCGGGGCCGACGAGATCGCCGCCATGACCTGGGCGGTCAGCACCATCCAGGAAAAAGTCGCAACCCCGCTCTGCATCGACAGCGCCGACGCGGCGGTGCTCGAAGCGGGCCTGGTTGCCCGCCGGGGCCGGCCGGCCCTGATCAACTCCACCAAGGCCACCGAGGAAAACCTGGCCGCCGTGGCCCCCCTGGCCGCCCGCTTCAAGTTGCCCCTGGTGGGGCTGGCCATGGATCAAACGGGAATTCCGCCCAGCGCCGAGGCCCGGCTGGCCGCCTGCCGCAAGATCGCCGATTATTGCGCCAAGCTCGGGATCCCGGAGGAAAACCTCCTTTTCGACCCCCTGGTGGTGCCGGTAAGCACCGATATCAGGCAGGGTCAGGTTACCCTGGAGACCATCAGGGCCATCAAGGAAGCCCTGCCCCGGGCCAAGACGGTAATGGCGGTCTCCAATATCTCCTTCGGCCTGCCCCAGCGCCAAAGGCTCAACGGAGCCTTTATCCAGATGGCGGTGGCCGCCGGCCTGGACGGAGGGATCCTCAACGTGCTGGACCGGGAGCTTACCGGGGCCATCCGGGCCGCCGAAGTGCTGGCGGGCAAGGACAAACACTGCCGCCGCTACACCCGTTTCTTCCGGTAAACGTGCCGTAACCGCTGCTTGCTTATTGTGATGATTTCAAAAAAGAAGGTTTTAAAATGAATGAACCAGATACATTTCGCCCAGGAACCGTAATCAAGCCCTATGAACGGCTCAGTGCCGGCCAGATCGAACTGCTGGACCAGGCCTCGCTGGCGATTCTGGCGGAGACCGGCATCTGGTGCCATAACCGGCGGGCGGCCCAACTGTTTGCCGCCCACGGGGCCCGGGTCGAGGATACTCCCGGCGATGAAGCCTGCAAACGGGTCTTTTTCCCCCCCGAGATGGTGCGCCGGAAGATCGCCCTGGCGCCAAGCCGGGTGGTGCTGGGGGCGCGGGAGCCGGCCAACCGGCTGCTGCTGGATGCCGAGGTGCCCCGGATCTATTTCGGCTCGGGCTCGGAGACCAATATCTGGCTGGAAACCGAACTGGAGGAATTTCAGGCGGTTGCCGATCCCGACCGCAAAATCACCGCTCCCCGCTATGTGGAAAAACGGGGCAACGCCCTGTTGCTGGCCCGGGCGGCCCGGCTCTGCGAACAACTGGAGCATCTCGATTTTTTCATCCGGCCGGTCAACGTCCAGGACAGCGACATCAGCGAGGAGAACCATGACGTCAACAAGTTCTTCGCCAGCCTGAACAACATCACCAAACATGTCCAGGCCGGGCTGACCACCAGGGAGAGCCTGGGCAAGGTTCTGAAGATGGCCGAGATCATCGCCGGCGGCAGCGAAGAGCTGCGGCAAAACCCGGTGATCTCCTTTATCGCCTGCGTTTTCAAAAGCCCCCTGCAACTGGTGGAGGATACCACCGCCAAGGTTTTCGACATTGTCGAGGCCGGCATGCCCCTGGTGATCTCCTCCTCCCCCCAGGGCGGTTCTTCGGCCCCGATCCAGGAAGCGGGGATGGTGGCCCAGATCAACGCCGAGATTTTAGCCGGGGTGCTGCTCACCCAGTTGATCAGGCCCGGCGCTCCGGTACTCTACGGCAGCGTGCCGGTGCGGGCCCGGCTCGACGATCTCCACGATCTCTACGGCTGCCCGGAGTTCAACCAGTACAACAACGATACCGTCCAGATGGCCCGCCATTACAAAATCCCCTGCTATTCCACCGCCGGGGTCGGCGACGCCTCCATTCCGGGGATGCAGGCCACCTTCGAAAAGGTTTTTACCCATCTTTACATGGGGCTGTGCGGAGCCCAGTACATCCACTACTCCTTCGGCCTGCTGGACCGGACCAACATCTTCTGTCCGCTCCAGGCGGTGCTGGACAATGAGCAGGTGGGCAAGGTCAAGCATTGCCTGCGTCCGCCCAGGGTCGACGAGCAGAGCCTTGCCGAGGTGCTGGCCATGATCGCCAAGGTGATGAAGTCCAGCCACCGGCTTTTCACCCGCCATACCCGCAAGGCCACCCATGCCGGCGAGGTCTCCCAGCCTTACCGCTTCGGGGCCAAGGAGCACGAGGACGGGGTTATCGCCCGAGCGGCAAAGGAGTTGGCCGAACTTGAGGCCCGGCCGGGCCGACACCTGGCCCCGGAGATCCAGGAGAGGATCTTTGCCGAAGTGCCGGGCATCGTCCCCAGGTTACGCCAGGGAAATTAGGGGACGGCTTTAACTCTGTCCCCGGGTCAAAAATTAACAGGAGAAAAGGGAACGATATGGAAAACGCGGAACTGTTGCAAAAAATTGCCTGGAATGTGGTGCAGGGGCGGATCGAAGCCGAGGACGAAGGCTTTGACGAGGGCCTGGAAGGGCAGCCGGCGGTGACCGAACTGGTGACCGAGGCCCTGGATAAAGGCGTTGCCCCGGCGGATATTCTGGTGGCCGGGCTGACCGACTCCATGACCGTGGTGGGAGATAAGTTTGAAAAGGGCGAATACCTGATCCCCGACATGCTGGCCGCCGCCGAGGCGGTGGGGGCCGGCATGGATATCCTCACCCCCCATCTGCTCCGGGACGGGGTGGAGAGCAAGGGCCGCTTCGTGATCGCCACCGTGGCCGGAGATCTGCACGATATCGGCAAAAATATCGTCAGCATCATGGTCAAGGGGGCCGGTTACGAGGTGATCGATCTCGGGGTGGATGTCCCTGTCGCCAAAATCATCGCGGCGGTTAAGGAGCACCAGGCGCCCTTCCTCGGGCTTTCGGCCCTGCTCACCACCACCATGCGCAACATGCGGGAGGTGATCGACCAGTTGAAGGCGGAAGGGCTGGCGGATAACACCCGGGTCTGCATCGGCGGAGCTCCCACCTCGCCGGAGTTCGCCAGCGAGATCGGAGCCGACGTCCACTGCGCCGACGCCTTTGCCGCCATTGACTGGCTGAAAACCCGGGGAGCCGGGGTTGCCTGATGGCGGAAACCAAGGCCTATTCGCAGGCGGCCGGGAGCGGGCGTTATAACAAGGCTTCCGGGCTGCTGGGAAAATATGACAATGTGCGCCGCTTCTGGGAAGATCAGTTAACCGGAATCATGCTCCGGCCCCATCTCAACGCCCTGACCGATCGTAAGCGCCGGCAGCTGGAACGGCTGCGGATCGCCGATTTGGGCTGCGGCAGCGGCGACGGCTATGACCTGGTCATGGGGGTCAACCGGGCGGAACCGGGGATTTACGACTATATCACCGCCGCCGTCACCCCGGAAACCCTGCAGGAGTATGTCGGTTACGATATTAACCGGGATCTGCTCGACCAGGCCCGGGAGTATCACGGCGACAACGCCAAGATCCGCCTGGCCGTCGCCGATTTCTCCCGGGGGTTGCCGATGCTGGCGGAGGAAGAGCCTTTCGACATCTACATGTCGTCCTACGGCACCATGAGCCATTTCAGCAACGAACAGCTGGTGCGGATCTTCAGCGACATCTGCCGCCATGCCAGGCCCGGGGCCCTGGTGGTCGGGGACTGGCTGGGCCGGTACTCCTATGAGTGGCAGGATCTCTGGCACCACCCGCCCACCGAAGAATTTTTCATGGATTACCGGATCTCCTATATCTACCCCGAAGAGGAACGGGACCGGGCCGATATCGCCTCTTTCGCCCTGCGCCTGATGACCCGGGAGGAGTGCCTGGTGATCACCGAAGAGGTTTTCAAGGAAACCGGGGTCCGGCTCAGGCCCCTGCGTTTTTTCGACCGCTCCATCTTTGTCGGCCGCCACCTGGCCACCGGCGATTACAACCGCAACACCCCGCGGGCCCTGCGCCACCAGACCAACTCGCTGTTCGAGGGCTACACCCGCACCGATCTCTCGACCCTGCTGGTGGATTACGTACCCCGACCGGATTTCGAGCATCTCAACGGTTTTTATGAAAACTTTTTTATGTGTTGCAATACCCTGGTCGAGCATACCATCGCTTTATTGCGCAACTACAACTGCCGCAAGGGGAGTGTCTGCGAAGCCCCGCCGGAGGTTCCCCCCTACCATCCGGAACCGCTCAAGGAGGCCATGCACACCATGCAGGCGGTGATCGAGGGTTCCGGCTGGCTGGACTGGGGCGACCCCCGGGCCAACATCATCGAGCCCCACCTGGGCTACTCCCTGCGCAAGCTGGAAATGGAGCTCCAACCCGGCATGGGAGTGGGTCATTCCCTGGTCGGGATCTTTGAAGTGATTAAATGAGGGAAAAATTATGTGTGGCATAGCGGGCTGCATCGGCGCTCCCGATGTGGCAACGGTTGAAAGGATGCTGGACGCTCTCGGTCATCGCGGCCCCAACGACCGGGGGGTCCAGGTGGCCGGTAAAATGACCCTGGGCCATACCCGGCTCTCCATTGTCGATGTGGCCGGAGGGCACCAGCCCATCCTCGGCCCCGACGGCCGCTCCGGGATCATCGGCAACGGCGAGATCTATAATTTTCGCCAACTGCGCCGGGACCTGGTTAAGCGCCATCCCTTCAAAACCCACTCCGACACCGAAGTGGCTCTCCATCTTTACCGGGAAAAGGGCCCGGAGGCGGTCAGGGAGCTGGACGGGATGTTCGCCTTCGCCGTCTTCGCCGATGACGATTATCTGCTGGCCCGTGACCCGGTGGGAATCAAGCCCCTCTACTACGCCTGGAGAGACGACCGGCTCTATTTCAGCTCCGAGCTGGGAGCCATGAGCCTGGCCGGAGTGGATGAGGTCCACGAGTTTCCCGCCGGGCATTACTACACCCCGGCCACCGGTTTCGTCCGCTACTACCGGGTCCCGGCGATCCGCGACCGGTTGCTGGCCGAGCCCGACCGGGCCCGGGAGCGGATCAGCGACACCTTCCGCCGCAGCGTCAAAAAACGGCTGCTGGCCGACCCCGAAATTCCGGTGGGGGCCTTCTGCAGCGGCGGCCTGGACAGCAGCCTGATCGCCGCCATCGCCGCCGAGGAGATCCCCCATCTCCATACCTTCGCCGTGGGGATGACCGACGCCGAAGGGATGGACAGTGAAGACCTGGTGGCCGCCCGCCTGGTGGCCGCCCACATCGGCTCCACCCACCACGAGATGATCTTCAGCGAAGAGGATTATTACGCGGCCCTGCCCGAGGTGATCGGCAAACTGGAAAGCTACGATCCCTCCCTGGTCCGCTGCGCCGTGCCCTGTTACTTCACCTGCAAGCTGGCGTCCCGCTACGTCACCGTGGTGCTCACCGGCGAGGGGGCCGACGAGCTGTTCGCCGGCTATCAATACATGAAACACCTGCCCCGGGAGCAGCTCAACGGGGAGTGCCGGCGGCTGATCTCCACCCTGCACAACATCAACCTGCAACGGGCCGACCGGATCGGCATGCTCTTCAGCCTGGAGTTGCGGGTGCCCTTCCTCGACCTGCAAATGATCGACCTGGCCATGCAGATCCCCCCGGAGCTGAAAATCAGCGGCCGGGGGCAGGACCGGATCGAAAAGTGGATCCTGCGCCAGGCCTTTGCCGGCAGCGGCCTGCTCCCCGACGAGATCCTCTGGCGCTACAAGGTCCAATACACCCAGGGGGCCGGTTGCGAGAGCCTGGGGGAAAAGCTGGCCGCCCGCGAGATCAGCGATGATGAACTGGCCGCCATCAAGGCCGCAAACCCCAGGGCGGTGATCAACAGTAAGGAGGCGGCTCTTTACTTCAGAATTTTTCGGGAGTATCATCCCCAGGACTCGATTCTGGGTTCCATCGGCATCTGGCAGGGCTTTGATTTTGCCGAGGAACGTGCCAGCACCGCTGGTTCCCTGAACAACCGACAACATCAAGCGGGATGACGACCGACCCACCATGAAACCCAATTTCAAGGAATATATCCGGGAACGGGTGCTGCTGGCCGACGGGGCCATCGGCACCTATCTCTACACCAAAGGGATCGAACCGGACAAAAATATCGAGCGGCTGAACCTCAGCGACCCGGACCTGGTTTACTCCATGCATGAAGAGTATATCCGGGCCGGCAGCCGACTGCTGGAAACCAACACCTTCGGGGCCAACCGCCTCAAGCTGGAGGCCGCCGGCCTGGCCGACAAAACCCGCCAGATCAACCAGGCCGGAGCCGCGCTGGCTTTGCGGGCCGCCGGCGAGGAGATCTACGTGGCCGGCTCGGTGGGACCCAGCGGGGCCGATTTTCCCCTGGCCGATCCCGCCGGGGCCGAGGGAGACGCGGTCCGGGAGGCCTTCCGGGAACAGATCGCGGCCCTGCTCGATGGCGGGGTTGATCTGCTGATCCTGGAAACTTTCAGTCACCTGGAAGAGCTGCTGCTGGCCATCCAGGTGGGACGGCAACTGGCGGCCGATATTCCTTTGGTGGCCAACATGGTCTATCCCCAGCAGGGCCGGACCGCCGCCGGGCTTGACGCCCTGACCTGCGGCCGGGCGGCCCTGGAGGCCGGGGCCGACGTGGTGGGTTCCAACTGCGGCCGCGGGGCCCGAGCCCTGCTGGCCGCCATCGAAAAGCTGGCGGCCCTGGGGGCGGAGATTCCGCTGGCGGCCTTTCCCAATGCCGGCTTTCCCGAAATCGTTGACCATCGCCTGATTTACCCGGCGGAACCGGCCTATATGGCGCGGGTGGTGGGCGATATGGTCAAGGCCGGGGCCCGGCTGGTGGGGGGCTGCTGCGGCACCACTCCGGCCCATATCCAGGAATTCGGCAAACACCTGCGCCTGAAACGCCGCCCCCTGGCCCGGGCCATCGACCGCGGTTCCGCCGACGGCGGCCCGGAAGGCCAGGCTCCGGCCGCGGCCAAACCGGGAGCCCTGCTGGCCGATCTGCCCCCCGGTCGCCTGCCCATCCTGGTGGAACTGGACCCGCCCACCCATCTCGATATCAGCGGAGTTTTGCAGGGCGCCCGGGCTTTGGCCGCGGCCGGAGCCGATGCCGTCACCCTGGGGGAAAACCCGCTGGCGGTGCTGCGAGCGGACAACATCTCCCTGGCCCACCGGATTCGCATGGAGGTGGGAATCCCCACCGTGGCCCATCTGACCTGCCGGGACCGCAATGCCCTGGGGCTGCAATCCCAGATCATGGGCGCCCACCTCCTGGGGATCGAGGGAATTCTGGCGGTGACCGGGGATCCGGCCAGCGCCGGCGATCAGCCGGGAGCCAGCGGGGTCTTCGATGTTCAGTCCTTCGGCCTGATCCGGATGCTCAACCAGTTCAACCAGGGCCGCAACCCGGCGGGCAAGGAGATGAAGGGCCACTGCAATTTTTCCATCGGGGCCGCCTTCAGCTACCGGCCGGGCAACCCGGAGCTGCAGATTCGCCGCCTGGAACGCAAGGCCGCCCTGGGGGCGGTGTTCGCCATGACCCAACCGTTCTTCAGCGCCACGGCGGTGGAGGAGATGCTGGAGCGGACCCGGCATCTCGATATCCTGATCTTCCCCGGGATCTTTCCGTTGATCTCGGCCCGTAACGCCGATTTTCTCCACCACGAGGTGCCCGGCATCTCCATTCCCGAGGAGCTGCGCCGCAAGCTGTGGAGCTATGCAAAGGCGGAGGATCAGCGCCAGGCGGCGGCTGAATTCACCCGGGAACTGCTGGCCGCCATCTGCCCGCTGATCGACGGCCTTTATCTGATCAGCCCGCTCAACAAGTGGGAGGTCACCGCCGAGCTGACCAGGGAAGTCCGTCAAGCCGGCTGGAGCGGCAGCGGCCGCCGACTTTCACCTTGACAAATTTGACCAACACACTAGATTGAAGCGTTTTTTTAATAACCACAACCAAGTCCAGCAAGGAGCACCAATGCCCAACTATCTCTTCACCTCCGAATCCGTATCGGAAGGCCATCCCGACAAGGTGGCCGACCAGATCTCCGACGCCATCCTCGATGCCATCCTGGCCCAGGACAAAACCTCCCGGGTGGCCTGCGAAACCCTGGTCACCACCGGTTTGGCCCTGATCGCCGGCGAGATCACCACCAAGGCCTGGGTGGACATGCCGGCCATCGTCCGCCAGACCATCCGGGAGATCGGCTACAACTCCTCGGAGATGGGTTTCGACTGGCAGTCCTGCGCGGTGCTGACCAGCATCGGCAAACAATCGCCGGATATCGCCCAGGGGGTTGACGAAGGCAAGGGGGTTGATCTGGACCAGGGGGCCGGCGACCAGGGCCTGATGTTCGGCTACGCCTGCACCGAAACCAAGGTGCTGATGCCCATGCCCATCACCTACGCCCATCGCCTGATGAAACGCCAGGCCGAGGTGCGCAAGAGCGGCCGGCTGCCCTGGCTGCGCCCCGACGCCAAGAGCCAGGTGACCATCGAATATGAACACAAACGCCCCAAGCGGATCGAGGCGGTGGTGGTCTCCACCCAGCACTCCCCGGAGGTTGACTACGAGGATCTCAAGGAAGGGGTGATGGAGGAGATCATCAAGCCGATCCTGCCGGCGGCGATGCTGGATGAGAACACCAAGTACTTCATCAACCCCACCGGCCGCTTCGTGATCGGCGGTCCGGTTGGCGATTGCGGGGTAACCGGCCGCAAGATCATCGTCGATACCTACGGCGGCATGGGTTCCCACGGCGGCGGCGCCTTCTCCGGCAAGGACCCCTCCAAGGTGGACCGCTCCTCCTCCTACATGGGCCGTTACGTGGCCAAGAATATCGTCGCCGCCGGGCTGGCCGAGCAGTGCGAGGTCCAGGTGGCCTATGCCATCGGCATCTCCAAACCGGTTTCGGTCAACGTGGTCACCTTCGGTACCGGCAAGATCAGCGATGAGCAGATCCGCCAACTGATCGTCGAGCATTTCGACCTGCGGCCCAAGGCGATCATCCAGCAGCTCGACCTGCTGCGGCCCATCTACCGTAAAACCGCGGCCTACGGTCATTTCGGCCGCGAGCGGGAAGAGTTCACCTGGGAGCGCACCGACAAGGCCGAGATCCTGAGAGAGGCCGCCGGCCTCAAGTAAGGCCCCATCCGCAGCATGGGGCCAATTTGCAGGGGACAGCTTGCAAAGCTGTCCCCGATGACCATCAACCTCCAACCAATGGGAGTTATCAAAGTGAGCAATAAGGTATTGGAAAACAAGGATTACAAGGTGGCCGACCTGAACCTGGCCGACTGGGGCCGCAAGGAAGTGCTGATCGCCGAAACCGAAATGCCCGGCCTGATGGCCCTGCGCCAGGAGTTCAAGGGGCAGAAGCCGCTGGCCGGCGCCCGGATCGCCGGTTGCCTGCACATGACCATCCAGACCGCGGTACTGATGGAAACCCTGGTGGAGCTGGGGGCCGAGATCCGCTGGTCGTCGTGCAACATCTTCTCCACCCAGGACCAGGCCGCCGCCGCCATGGTGGCGGCCGGGATCCCCACCTTCGCCTGGAAGGGCGAGACCGAGGAGGAGTTCTGGTGGTGCATCGAGCAGACCATCTCCGGGCCCGACGGCTGGCACCCCAACATGATTCTCGATGACGGCGGCGACCTGACCCAGATCATGCACGAAAAATACCCCGAACTGATGAAGGAGATCAAGGGGATCAGCGAGGAGACCACCACCGGGGTCCATCGCCTCTACGAGATGAGCAAGAAGGGCACCCTGCTGGCCCCGGCCATCAACGTCAACGACTCGGTGACCAAATCCAAGTTCGACAACCTCTACGGCTGCCGGGAGTCCCTGATCGACGGAATCAAGCGGGCCACCGACGTGATGATCGCCGGCAAGATCTGCCTGGTGGCCGGCTACGGCGATGTGGGCAAGGGCTGCGCCCAGGCCTTCCGCGGCATGGGCGCCACCGTCTGGGTCACCGAGTGCGACCCGGTCTGCGCCCTGCAGGCGGCCATGGAAGGCTACCGGGTGGTGACCATGGAAGAGGCGGCCCCCAAGGCCGATATCTTCGTCACCGCCACCGGCAATGTCCACGTGATCACCCGTCGGCACATGGAGCAGATGCGGGACCAGGCCATCGTCTGCAATATCGGCCATTTCGACAGCGAGATCGAGATCGCCGCAGTCCGCGACCTGCCTTGGGAGAATATCAAGCCCCAGGTGGATCATGTGATCTTCCCCGACGGTCATCGGATCATCATCCTGGCCGAGGGCCGGCTGGTCAACCTGGGTTGCGCCACCGGCCACCCCAGCTTCGTGATGAGCAACTCGTTCACCAACCAGGTGCTGGCCCAGCTCGAGCTCTGGCAAAACCATGAGCGCTACGAAAAACAGGTTTACATGCTGCCCAAGCACCTGGATGAGAAGGTGGCCCGGCTGCACCTGGCCCGGATCGGCGCCAACCTCACCAAACTCAGCCCGGAACAGGCCGCCTATATCGGGGTGCCGGTGGAAGGCCCCTACAAACCCGACTATTACCGTTATTAGGCAGCAAAAAGCGCTCCGGCGCTGGGCAAACGTACCGGCGGGGCCGGGTGGGAAACGGCAAACCGTCCCGCCCGGCCCCGTTTGCGTGGCGGCCTGGACAAAGCTCAAGAAGATGATTAAATTCCTAAACAACCATCGGGAAACAACAGACCAACTTTTAAAACAGGAGCGGAAAAATGCCTATCTACGAATACCGTTGTCAACAGTGTAAAAACCTTTTCGAAGCCCTGGTCGGCTCAAGCCGGGAAAGAGACCAGACCCGCTGTCCCCAATGTGACGGCGATCAGGTCCAGCGAGTGATTTCCGCCGGCAGTTTCCGGATCTCTTCCGCCGACGCCGGTTCCCCCCCGGCCGGGGCCCTCAGCGGCTGCTCCTCCCGCTCCGGCTTCTCCTGAGCCTGATAAAGCGCGGCCTGGATGGCCGTCAAACCAAGATCAGGCAGCAGCAACAAGCTGCCAAGCTGCCGTTGAGGCCGTCCCCCGGGGCGGCCTCAACTTTTTTCCTGCTCCCAAACCGCTAACGCGCCAGGGCAAGATCCCCGGAGAGCACCGGGTGGACCCGTCCCCGCCGATCACGGATCCGCAGAATCCCCTCGTCATCGGGACCAAGGGCGATTCCCCGCACCACCTCCCCGGCGGGGGTCAACCACTCCAGCTCCCGGCCCAGCAGGGCGTCCCGCTGCCGCCACTGAACCAAAATGGCAGGGAATTCGCCCCCCTCCAGACGCACCACCAGGGCATCCAACTGCTTAAGGATCGCGGCCAGCAACGGGCCCCGCTCCCAGGGGCGACCGGTGGCCAGCAGCAGGGAGGTGGCCCGCTCCCGCAACTCCGGCGGAATCCGGGCGGCGTCGGTATTGACATTGAGCCCGATCCCCACCACCACCACCGGCAATTGGGCTGGAGACCCGCTTGCCGGCAGTCGACACTCACAGAGAACGCCGCCGCATTTTTTCCCCGCCAGCAGCAGATCGTTGGGCCACTTAAGCCCCGGGGCCAGGCCGGTGGTTTCCGCCACCGCCAGGGCCAGGGCCAGGCCGGCGGTCAAGGTCAGCTTGGCCAGATCCTCCGGCTCCAGCCGGGGCCGGTAGATAAACGAGAGATAAAGTCCGGCGCCGGCGGGGGAGTGCCAGCTCCGGCGCAACCGGCCCCGACCCCGGCTCTGGCTTTCGGCCACCACCAGGGTGCAGTCCGCGCCCGATTCGGCCAGGGCCAAGGCCAGGTCATTGGTCGATTCGGTGGTCTCCAGATAGCGCACCCGGCGCTCCCCCAACCGCCCCTGGCTCCGCAACCGTTGCCAGATCGGGTCCGGCTGGTCCGGCTCCGGGCTAACCAATTTCCCCCCCGCGGGCCCGGCCGTTGCGCAGGGACGCCAACGCCTGATGATTGGTCATGTCGAGGTGGAGGGGAGTCACCGAGACATAACCGGCCAGCACCGCCTGGACATCGGTCTCCGGCTGTTCACTCCAGCGGGGGGTGCCGCCGCCGATCCAGTAGTGGCGCCGCCCCCAGGGATCGAAGGTTTCCTGGATCGCGTTCTCATAAAGGCGGCGGCCCTGGCGGGTATAGCGGACCCCCTGCAGCTGATCCGCCGGTCGGTTGGGCACGTTGATGTTGAGCAGGGTGTCGGGGGCCAGCCCCTTTTCCAGCACCCGGCCGGCCAATTCCGCCGCCTGCCCGGCCGCCACCGCGTACAGACACTCCTCGCCGTTGGCCGCCCCCAGGGAAACGGCCAGGGAGGGGATCTGCAGCAAGGTGCCTTCCCGGGCGGCGGAGACGGTGCCGGAATAGTTGATATCATCCCCCAGATTGGGACCAGGGTTGATCCCGGACACCACCAGATCGGGCCGCACCGGCAGAATCTTGTTGAGGCCGATCATCACGCAGTCGGCGGGGGTGCCGTCGATGGCGTAGATATCGGGCTCCAGCTCCCGGACATGCAGCGGCCGCCGCATGGTCAGGGAGTGGCTGGCGGCGGAGTTATCCCGCTCGGGGGCGATGATCACCACCCGGCCCAGCCGCTCCAGCTCCCGGGCCAGGGCCCGCAGGCCGGGGGCGTCAACCCCGTCATCGTTGGTCAGTAAAAGCAGTGGCATCATAAACTCCCGGCTTCTTTTTTTTCATGCGACCAGCTATATTGAGCAGGCTGCTTGCGCAACCATTAAACCACTTTCATGCCGAGGAGGAAAGCATGCCTTACGTCAATATCCGGGTGGCCGGCAACCTGAGCCAGGAACAGAAGGAGAAGATCTGCGCCGGAGTTACCGGTGTGCTGGTCGAAGTCGCCAACAAACCGGCTTCTTCAGTGCTGATCTTCATCGACGAGGTGCCCCACCAGAATATCGCCGCCGGCGGCAAGCAACTTCAGCCCCCCAAATAATAGATGAAACCGCTGCTGCAAATGGCCGAGCGGGAGCGGGCCAGTAAACGCCTCACGGAACTAAGGGAGCAGATCGCCTATCATAACCACCGCTACTACGTTCTAGACGACCCGGAGATCGCCGACAGCGAATACGACCGGCTTTTCCGGGAGCTGGAGGAGCTGGAGGCCCGCTATCCGGATCTTGCCACCCCCGATTCCCCCAGCCGCCGGATCGGCTCCGCGCCGCTGGAGCAGTTCGCGCCGGTACGCCATACCCTGCCGATGCTCAGCCTGGAAAACGCCTTTGACGAGGGCGAACTTTTTGACTTTGAAACCAGGATGCGCCGATTTCTCAATCTGGCAGGGCCGATCCGTTATTACGCCGAACCCAAGATCGACGGCCTGGCGGTGGAGCTGGTTTATGAAAACGGCCTCTTTACCCTGGGCTCCACCCGGGGCGACGGCCTGGTGGGAGAGAACATCAGCGCCAACCTGGGCACCATCGGCAATATCCCCAAGCAACTGCCGGCTTTGCCGGCCGCATCACCGCCGCCGCGCCTGGAGGTGCGGGGCGAAGTCTGCCTGACCATTGCCGGCTTCAAAGCCCTGAACCGACAACGGACGGCGGCCGGTGAGCCCCTCTTCGCCAACCCCCGCAATGCCGCCGCCGGTTCTTTGCGCCAGCTTGATTCCGCCATAACCGCCGCCCGACCGCTGGAGTTTTTCGCCTACGGGGTTGCCGACCCTGCCCCTCTGGGGGTGGCCAGCCAGCAGGAGCTTTTGCAGAGGCTGGCCGCCCTGGGCTTCAAGATTATTCCCAACGGCCGGATCTGTGCCGATCTGACCCAGGTGATCGACCATTTCCGGCATCTGGGCACCTTGCGCCACCAACTGCCCTATGAGATCGACGGCATGGTGGCCAAGGTCGATGACCTGGCCCTCCAACGCCGCCTGGGGGCCAAGGCCCGCACTCCCCGCTGGGCGGTGGCCGCCAAGTTTCCCGCCGTCCAGGCCACCACCCGCCTGCTGGCCGTGGAGTTCCAGGTGGGCCGCACCGGGGCGATCACCCCGGTGGCCCGCTTGGAGCCGGTCCAGGTCGGCGGCGTCACCGTGAGCCGGGCCACCCTCCACAACGAGGATGAGCTGCGCCGCAAGGATCTGCGAATCGGCGACACCGTGCTGGTTCAACGGGCCGGCGAGGTGATCCCCGAGGTGGTCAAGCCGGTGGTGGAAAAGCGGGACGGCAGCCAAGGGGAGATCAGCCTGCCCGGGGCCTGCCCCGAGTGCGGCACCCCCCTGGTCCGCAAAGCCGGCGAGGCGGTGACCCGCTGCCCCAACAGCCGGGGGTGTCCGGCCCAGCGCCTGCGGGCCCTGATCCATTTCACCGGCAAGGCGGGGCTGGATATCGAAGGGCTGGGCAAAAAAGCGATGGAGCAACTGGCAGCAGCGGATCTGGTGCGGGATATCCCTGATATTTTTCGCCTGCGAGCCGAGCAGTTGGCCGCGCTTCCGGGCTGGGGAGAAAAGTCGGCGGCCAACGCCGAGGCCGCCATCAACGCCCGCAAAACGGTGGAACTGGCCCGGCTGCTGGCCGCCCTGGGCATTCGCCACGTGGGCGAGGTCACCGCCCAGTTGCTGGCCCGCCGCTTCAACTCCTTGGCGGGCCTGCTCCAGGCCGAAGAGCACGATTTCCTCGACCTGGAAGGGATCGGTCCCCAGGCGGCGGCCGCCCTGACCACCTATTTCGCCGATTCCGCCAACCGGGAGATGCTCCGCCAACTGGAAGAGGAGCTGGGCCTTAAGATCAGCGCCCCCCCGGCCTCGACCCGGGCCCAACCCCTGCATGGCGAGGTTTTTCTCTTCACCGGCACCCTGGCCCGCGGCTCCCGCCAGGAGGCCAAGAACCGGGTTAAGGAGTTGGGTGGCCAGGTGGCGACCGCGCTCAACCGCAAGGTCACCCACCTGGTCTGCGGCCAATCACCCGGCTCCAAGCTGGCCAAGGCCCGGGAACTGGGTGTGGCCATTCTGAGCGAAGAGGAGTTTGAGCAGCTGCTGGCCAGGGTCGGGGGTTGAGCTAACTCCCTTTTTTTATTTTTTTTGCTTGACTGGAGCGCCAGTTTCCATTAGGTCTTTGGAAGTGTTTTGTAATGGATCGGCTCTGCTCCGCGTCAGCGGCGGCTCGCCGGTTCCCAAGAGGGGCGGGCGCTCAGGAGGCGTTCGCCGGCTAGAACACCCGTAACAAGGAGAAAAGGAGAACGTTATGAAAGAGATCAAAGGTTCCACCATTCGGCGGCGCTACGCCCGTCTGCCCCTGGCCCTGGCCCTGGGCGCCCTGGTTCTGACCCCGGCGGTAATCGGGGTCGGCGCCGCCACTGCCGAAGCCTCCGTCATCGGCAAAGGCGAAACCAGCATCACCCTGAGCGGCGATGCCCGGATCCGTGGCTTCTGGCGGGAAGACGCCGCCTTCGGCAACTTGCCGGGAGATGACGAGAACCGTCAGCTTCAACACCGTATGCGGCTGGCCGTGGACATCAAGGCCGCCGGCGGTACCTCCCTGCATGGCCGCCTTCATTTCGCCAGCGCCGATGATCCAGCAGGCAGCCAAGGCACCATGTATCAGTGGGGCGGCACCCGCAACAACAACGTCATGACCGACTACCTCTACTTCCGGGTTCCGGTGGCTGGCGCCACCGTCACCACCGGTCGTCAGGTGGTTAACTGGGGTCATCGGATGAAGACGTGGGACGCCCGGGCCGACCGCCTGCGGGTTGACTACAAGCTCACCGATGAACTGGCCATGTTCGCCTACTACCAGAAGGACACCGAGTCCAGCCCGGTGACCCCTACTATAACTAACGGGGTAACCGACGAGGACCGGAACCGCTACTCCCTCGGTGCTAACTTCGGCACCCCCGATCTGCGGGTGGTCCTCCAGTTGCGTCATACCGACGAGGAGTGGACCGGCGGCGACGACGGCCAGGAATTCTACGGTTTTGCCACCTACAAGGTTGCCGACCTTACCCTTTCCTCCGAGTTTGATTTCCGCTTTGGCGACGTACACGAGACCACTAACGCTAATGGTGAAACCAACGATCCTTTCGCCGTTTATGTAGGGGCTGCTTATGCCTTGGGCGACACCACCCTGACTGGTGGAATCGCTTATGCTGCGGACGGTTGGACCTCTGGCACCAGTGGCCACTTTGATCAGATCACCATGTTCTACAACACCTCCGGCGGCCACGGCCTCGGCCACAGCCGGATCGGCACCATGTCCGATGACGGTGAGCTCGCCCTTGGTGTTGGGGCCTCCCACAAGCTGACCCCCGAGTTGACCTTGGGCGGCAAACTCGCCTATATCGATGGCAGCAATGTCACGGTCAATGATGACTGGAGCATGGTGACCGCCGAAGCCAGCATGGCCTACAAGGTCAACGCCAGCACCACCTACCATATCGACGCCATCTACGCCTCCCCGAGCTTTGACGCTCCCGGCGCGCAGGATGACGCCTACTGGGGCCTCAGCCATCGCTTTGAGCTCAAGTTCTAGGCAAAAAAGCTAACCACACTTTTTAGTGGTGTTCTTTCGGCCCCATCCCGCAATGAGTTGCGGGATGGGGTTTTTTTTACGACCGAGAGGAAATGGGGTCAGACACGAAGGGGGGAAATGGGGTCAGACACCATTTCCCTCTTTTCTTTCCCTCTTTGTTTTCCCTGATTCCGCTACTGCTGCGGCCAGCGCTGGGCGTGGTGCAGTACACGCAGAATTTGGATAGATCCTTGCTGAAGCCAGTAGACGACGATAAACGGGGTCCCGGAAACTACCAGTTCTCTGGTGTCCGCAAGTCGACCTGGCCTACCGATATTGGGATGGCTCCCAATGTACTCAACAGCCTCCCGTACGCGCTTTGCGATCCTGACGGCCGCCTGCCGGTTATCTTGGACAATATATTCTCCCGCCGCCTGTAAATCGGACAATGCCGGCCAGGACCACTCAATTTTTGCCATCTTTTCCCCATAAATCCAGAATGGCCAGCGCCTGCTCATGGCTTGCCAGCTCACCTCTTTCAACCGCCGCCATTCCTTCCCTGATTGCCTGCACTTGCCACTCCTGCAGGTTTACATACTCCTCAATGGCCTGGGCTGCCAGGAACGACTTGGAACGCTGCGTTATCTTGGACAATTTCGCCAACCGATCAGCAAGTTGGGGGGGAATGCGGGTTGAAACCAACGCTGTTGTGGTCATTTTTTCTTCCTCTTCGCCGTGCTTCATTATGAATACATATGCATCACTATTGCTTATGATAGTTCCATCATTCGGTAAACGCAACCCGAGCAGGAAAATGCGCGATGGAAAAATGCGGAAATGTGGTCAGACACCATTTTGCGCTGATGTACTGATGGTTCCCACCCTCTCCTCCCTCGCCGCCTCCCTCCGACAATAGTTTTTCCCTGGCGGGGATGTTGGCCATGTGCTATCATCGGTCATGACCATTTGGAGGGCGAAATGACCACTAAAGCGATAAGCGTTACGGAATTCAAGGCCCATTGCCTGGATGTGATTCGCAAGGTTGAACAGGGTGGGGCCGCCGTCGAGTTGACCAGGCGGGGCAGAGTAGTGGCCCGCTTGATCCCGGCCGCTCCGGCTTCTCAGGGTACCCCACCCTGGCTGCGGCTACGCGGAAGCGGAGTACTGACCATGCAGCCGGAAGAATCGGTCCTTGAGGCCGAAGCCTTTGAGGCCCAAGGTAGTACGAGTCGGTGATGCCGCCGCTGCTTGATACCCATGTCTGGCTGTGGTGGTTGCTCGGCCAACCGGAACTCACGGCCGCCGAACGTGATGAGTTGGACGCTCTGGCCGCTGCAGGCACCCCTCCCGCCCTTACCTCCATCAGCCTGTGGGAGGCGCAAATGCTGGCCGCCAAGGGCAGGCTGGCCCTCGACATGCCGCTTGACCGTTGGTTGCCGACGGCGGCGGCTCCCGAAACCGTAACTCTCTTGCCGATGGACGTTGCCGTTATTCTGGCCCTTGATCGCCTGCCCGAGAAGTTTCATGGCGATCCGGCCGACCGGATTATCGTTGCCACCGCCCGGGCGCATGGCCTGCCGCTGGCCACCCGCGACAAAAACATCCGCCGTTCCCGCCTAGCCAAAATTTGGAAACCGTAGCCTGTTTTTCATGGAAATGGGGAAATCACGGAAATGCACAATGGGAAATGGGGTCAGACACCATTTACTGTTCCGTCTGCCTTGGGTCGCCCCACCCCTTTACTCGTCGCCCGCCTTTGGCACAACAACTCTATCTCAGTTTGAAATCTGCTGTCCCCCAACGCCCAACCTTTATGGCTGCAGTCCCGTATTTGCCGGATATCATCCCAGTCAATCGCCATTGCGAACAACGCCCGATAGGCTGCTTGGCGATCATCGTCCTCATGGCCCAGTCGGGAGTATTCCGGATGACATGTCAGCCACTCGCCGTTTGGCCCAGTTTCACCCAGTGCATTATGCCGATAACTTGACCAGGGATATTCATCGGGCGCCACCACCATGCCTGCCCGCACCGGGTTCAACTCAATGTAGCGCATAACCGTCAGCAAATAGCGCTCACTGTCAACCACCGTTGCCCGGTAGCGGCCCTCCCACAACGTTCCGCTGCGCTTGTAGGTGTAGTTGAAATACTGCACATAACGCCGGCCAGCAGACTGAAATGTTTTACTGATACTGTGTTCGTAGGCAGGAGTGGCAAGCAAATGGATGTGGTTGCTCATCCAGACATAAGCGTGAATGGACAAGCCGAATCTGGCCGCCGCTTCCACCAGCGCATCTCGAAAAAATTGATAATCCTGATCAGCGGCAAAGATCACCTGGCGGTTATTGCCGCGCTGGATGATATGCTGCGGTT
>NZ_JBIPKH010000016.1:0-74735 GCF_044068625.1 Desulfurivibrio modestus | reverse complement strand
TGATCAAAGGCAAGGACTGTACGGATGATGTCCTGCAAATCGTCCAAGAAGCCGAACACACGGACGTGACCTTCAAAAAGGGAAAGCCGTATCGGTATGCCAGCTGCAATGTTGAATATCTTTCAAATCCCGATCACATACCAGTTGATAATTCCCGCTTTATAATCGAGGGCGATGTGTTGTCCGACGTAACGGAGGTTTTGCGCTTCGGAAATTGGGTGAAGATTTTCCACGGCAGTGGAGGCAGCAGATGCTGCCAGCTCTCTGCGTTTTCTGCTAAGTCGATGGAATCATCCAACGGCCGCAGCATGGATGTTCTTGCCTATTTCAGGGAACTGGCTGAAGGCGTTACGCTCAGAACTGATGAAGGCGATTCTCTGCTGGCGATGAAATATCGACAACTCAACACAGTATCGCATCGCAGCATCCTTTCCAGTTTTTTGCAGGCCCGAGCTGTCGATTCGAAGACGGTCGCGTCGGACATTACATCTGCCATTATCTTCCCGTTTGGCTGTAATATGACCCAGAAAACGGCGGTCCAGAGGGCGATTCAGCACCCTGTCTCGCTGGTTCAGGGGCCACCGGGCACCGGCAAGACGCAAACAATCCTTAATTTGATTGGCAACATGCTGCTCCAGAAGAAACGAGTTGCTGTGGTCTCAAACAACAATTCCGCTACCGCTAACGTGCTCGAAAAACTTCAGAAATACGAGCTGGATTTCGTGGCCGCATTTCTCGGCAGCGCACAAAACAAACAGGCGTTCATTGAGGGACAGACGGGTGCAACTGTTCGGATGCCGACGCTCGACGAAGCAGGCCAGGACGAAGATGCTGTGCGCGAGGAGATTATCCGCCTGAATCAGGAGCTTGACAAAAAGTTTGAAACGAAGAACGAGTTGGCGGCCGTGATTCAGCAGATCGATGCGCTCCGGCTTGAATTGGCTCATTTTGAAGGTTTTCAGCAGGAAACGAAGGGGCGCGACTCGAATACTAGGGAGCGGACGTTCCGGCCGAGAGTATCCGCGCGGAAGCTTATGGATTCCTGGCTGGCTTGTGAGCGAGAAGCGAAGCGCCATTCATCCAACGCTTCTTTTGCTTCGTTTCCCACAAGAGCGGCGAGCCGTCATGTCGGCATTCTGGAGAAGATTCGCCTTCTGCTCCGGTTCGGTATGGCAGGGCGACTCTTTTTCCGGCTCAGCGACGAGGAACGTATTTCACTGTTACAGAAGGCCTACTACCTGCGCAAGCTGGCGGAACTGGAGGACAAACGGAAAACGCTTGAGGTTTCGCTCGAAAAGTTCAGTTTCGACAGGCGTCTGAAACGGCTGACCACGCTTTCGATGCAGCTATTGAAACATCGCCTTGCGGAGCGCTACAACAACCGGGCGCGGGCGGTGTTTGCTCCCGAAGACCTCTGGAAGCGGCCGGAAGAATTTCTTGACGAATATCCAATCGTACTGAGCACAACGTTTTCTGTGATCACGTCGGTCCAGAACGGCTATCTGTTTGATTGCGTCATCGTGGACGAGGCGAGCCAGGTCGACCTGCTCAATGGTGTTCTGGCGATGGGCTGCGCAGAGAAGCTCGTGGTCGTCGGCGATCCTATGCAGCTTCCCAACGTATTGACTGAGCAGGACGAAAAACGGGCAAAACTGGTCGCTGAACGATACGAAGTGCCAGGATATGCCCGGTTCGAGCGACACAACTTGCTTACCGCCGTGCGCGCTGCTTTTCGGGAAATTCCCGAGACGCTGCTGCGAGAACATTACCGGTGTCACCCGAGGATCATTCAGTTTTGCAACCAAAAATTCTATGGGGGCGAGCTGCTCGTTATGACGCGAGATCAAGGCGAGTCGGACGTTCTTAAGGCCTATATGACCGTCGAGGGACGGCATGCGCGTGGCACGTTTAATCAGCGCCAGATTGACGAAATTCTAGAAAACGTTTTGCCCGAACTGGGCTCGGTCGAACCAACCGACATTGGCATTGTTTCGCCATATAAAGCACAGACCGCCCGAATGCGGGCGTCTGTCAGCTCGAAGGAGATTGAGGTCGACACGGTGCATAAGTATCAGGGCAGAGAAAAGCGTGTCATGATTATAACGACGGTGTCGAACGAGGCCAACGAATTCGTCGATAACCCGAATCTGCTGAATGTCGCTATATCCCGGGCGCAGGAGAAGTTGCGGCTGGTAGTTTCGAAGGAGATGGCCGAGGGTAATGGCAACGTTGCGGATTTTGTACGTTATATTCGGTACAGCAATTGTGAGGTCATCCCTGGTAGGGTCCGTTCCGTCTTCGATCTCCTTTACAGAGAATACACGACAGCGCGTTTGGAGGTGCTGAAAAAGCGGAAACGAGTTTCAAAGTACGATTCCGAGAACCTCTCCTACGGCGAAATCGAGGCGGTCCTTCAAGAGAAAGCTTATCGGGGCTACAGTGTTGTGATCCAATTCCCGATGTCGATGCTCGTCCGGAATACAGAGGGCCTGACCACTGAGGAATCTGCATATGCGACCCATCCCTGGACTAAAACAGATTTTCTGGTCTACCGTAAAGTCGACAAAAGTCCTGTGCTGGTCATTGAAGTTGATGGATATGCATTCCATCGTGAAGGGACGCGTCAAGCTGAGCGTGATGCGCTGAAGGACCCTGTGTTAAAGAAATGCGGATTGCCGATCCTGCGACTATCGACTATTGGGAGCAACGAGAGGATCCGGATTAGGAAGAAGCTTGAGGATGTGACAGGGGCGCGGGTAGGGCCATGACAAGCAGGCCGGGGAAAACCCCGATGGCACCTTCATCGACAAGATCATCGGGGAGGCGATATATGCCTGACCAGGAACTCGTCTTGGAAGTTTTACTCGACCGCATGAGCATCACCAAAAAACTGGAAGCACTTGAATTCTACTTGTGATGTCTACGTTTGGACGAGTTGGCTGGCAATCCCCAGGTTTTGAGCGGCCTGGTGCATGGGGCGGTAGCCATTTTTTCGCTTGCCGATAATGCCTGGTGACCAGTGGCCGCACTCTGGAAATTCCGGCCTCGAGATCGGCGAAACTTTCAAGCCTCATCGACCGCAAGGGTTTGGGTGACGTTTTGTGAAGGAGATGGTGGGGAACCAGGAGTTCTGGTTCTGGACGAGGCCACCGCTGATTTGGCGGAAGGGTTTCGCTGCGGAAGAAATTCAGGTTAAAATACGCCGACAGTGAGCAAGATCAAGGAGGATGCCATGGAGTTCCAGCTCACTAACAAAGTGGTACTGGTAACCGGCGCCAGCCGGGGCATCGGCGCGGCCTGCGCCAGGGCCCTGGCCCTGTCGGCCGATGTCCGCTCAACGGCGGCAATTACATGGCTTGAGGTCTGGGTTTGATTGCATTGGACAAAATGGTGAGTCTGAGTACCACTTTCGTGGTGCTGGCGGCGCTATGCTGGGGGCTATCGGGCGGGATCGGCGGTATTCTCACCGGCCAGGGCTGGGATCCGGTGGTGGTGTCGTTCTATCGGGGCGCGATCGGTTTTTTGTTCGTTCTCGTCTGGCTGGCCTTGCACCCGCGCGGCAGCGGCCTGGCAAGTCGCCGGTTATGGTTCTGGTCGGTGATCGCCGGGGTGGGGGTTGCCGGCAACTTCGCCTTTTATTTTGTAAGCATTGCGGAGGGCAGTGTCGCGGTTGCCGCGACCCTGATGTACTGCGCCCCGGTGTTCGTCTATCTCGTCTCCTTCACCCTCAAGCTCGAAAGGCCTACTCTGTTCAAGTGGGTCGCCATCGCGCTGGTAATGCTTGGGGTGGTGCTGCTGACCGGTATTTACGAGATCGGCGCGGGGGAGGTCACGCCGCTTGCCGCCGGGGCCGGGCTGCTTTCCGGTCTCTCTTACGCGGTGTTCATTTTCGGCTTCAAGTATGCGGCCCCCCACGGCAGCCCCCAGGCGATCCTGGTGATAGCGTTCGCGGTTCTCGCCGCCATCCTCATCGGGCTGGCCGATGCCGATCAGACCGTGGCCGTGCTGCAAACGTCGAGTTGGCCACTGTTCGTGGTATTGGGGGTGGTTGGCGCCGGCCTGTCGTTCATTTTCTATATCGTCGGCCTGAAGCATACCGCCCCGGCGGTGGCGTCTGTGGTGGCGATGGTCGAGCCGGTCACCGCGTCGCTGTTCGGCGTAGTGGTCTTAAATGAAAGCCTGGCCGCACTGCAGATTTTCGGCATGGGACTGATTTTGATCACGGTTACCGCGCTGAGCGTATATTCGAGCGCTAAAAGCAAGCCCCTTGCGCCCCAGCCACGTGTTGAGTAGTGTTTGACGCTTTGGAGCGTTGAGGCCAAGAATAATGTCAGTCAAGGATTACAAGGAGGTTGCCATGCAACTTACCAGCCCTGCCTTTGCCCACGAGGGCCTGATTCCGGCCCGTTATACCTGCGACGGGGACAACGTCAACCCGCCCCTGGTAATCGCCGGGGTGCCGGAGCAGGCCGTCAGCCTGGTGCTGATCATGGATGATCCCGACGTGCCCAAACAGCTGCGCCCCGACGGCATGTGGGATCATTGGGTGGTCTTCAACATCTCCCCGCAGACCCGGGAGATTGCCGAGAACTCGGAGCCGGCAGGGGTCCACGGCCTGGGCACCGGCAACAATCTGGAGTACTCCGGCCCCTGCCCGCCGGACCGGGAACACCGCTACTTTTTCAAGCTCTACGCCCTGGACTGCAAGCTGGACCTGCCGCAAGGGACCGGCAAGGCCGCCGTGGAACAGGCCATGGCCGGTCATATCCTGGCCCAGGCCCGACTGATGGGGCGCTACAACCGGCCCCGCTGACAGGCGGCCACCCAGAGAACAAAATCAAGGGGGATGCCATGGAGCTCCAACTCACCGACAAAGTGGTCCTGATAACCGGCGCCAGCCGGGGCATCGGCGCGGCCTGCGCCAGGGCCCTGGCGGCTTGTGGCGCCAAAGTGGTGGTCAATTACCTGCAGGCGGCGGCGCAGGCTCGGGCGGTGGTGGCGGAGATCGAGGCCGCCGGCGGCCAGGCCCTGGCCCTGCCGGCCGATGTCCGCGACCCGGAGGCGGTGGCGCAAATGGTGCGGACGGCGGTCCGGGAACTGGGACCCATCGACGTGCTGGTCAACAATGCCCATATCAACTTCCCCATCCAGCCTTTAACCACCATGGCCTGGCCGGAGATCGAGGCCAAGCTGACCGGTGAGATCAAGGCCCTTTACAACTGCTGCCAGGCGGTGTTGCCGGCCATGCGGGAGCGGAAGGCGGGCAAGCTGATCCTGGTCAGCAGCACCCTTTCGCGTTCACCGGGCGAGGGTTTTGCCGCTCACTCCGCCGCCAAGGCCGCTCTGGACGCCATGGCCCGGGGCATGGCCATGGAACTGGGGCCGGAAGGGATTACGGTCAACGTGGTCAGCCCGGGCCTGACCGCCACCGACGCCACCGCCGATCTGCCGCCGGAAATGAAGGAATTCATCACCGCCGCCACCCCTTTGCGTCGGGTGGGTATCCCCGAGGACGTGGCCGGGGCGGTGGTTTTTCTGGCCTCCGCCCTGGCCGATTACATCACCGGCCAGTACCTGCCGGTCAACGGCGGCAATTACATGGCTTAAGGTTTGGGGTTGGTGTAGGGGCGAGCTAACTGCCGGGCCTTGGCGCACAGCCGTCGGTCGCCACGATGGAACTCGCTGGAAGAAATCAAGCGAGCTGGAGGAGAAAGAATTGTACTTATGATGATATGGTCTGTATCGTAACCTTGAAGTCAATACTACAAACTGGACAGTCGTGGGATGTGAAGATGTAACAACCCATTGGGACTAAAGGTGGCGATGATGAATGAGCTTGATTTTAGAGTCCGGAGCCAGCCAGTTTGTAGGGTGTATTCTTGTCGAGTTTTTTCAAGCGTTATTTCTATTCAAGCGTTATTTCTATTATCGTTTTTGATTGTCATGGCTGGGCTGCTCACAGGTTGTGGCGGTGGCGGTGGTGATGTTGGCGGTGGTGGCGGCGACGAAACTACCGAGTATCAGCCGGAGGATAGCGATTACATGGTGGGTCCTCCCGGCGCGATCCTGAAGCTTGACGATCCGGATGGTGCCGGCTACGGCGTGATCGTTGAGATCGCCCCTGGTCAACTGGAGGAGTATCGCACCTTCTATCTTACCGACGACAGGTTTAATGTTTTTAGGACACCGTGGCTGCCGACGGGCTTTTTAGCCTGGCCGCGACGAGACGAGGGCGCATTTTCGATCAAGACCGCCGGAGATCCGCCCTATGAGGTGGTGATGACGATGACCTTTCCCTTGCCGGATCCTCCCCTCAAGGAAGGGGAGATATTTGCCGCCTTCTACCTCGACGAAACTGGCGAGACCGATCGTTGGCGCTTTATTTTGCCCAATCGTATAGACGAGAACACCTTTACCCTGGTCACAACCTATCGACAGACTTGGAATTGGGGGCGGGTAAAGGTGAATACCGTCGACAAGCAGTATCTTGAGGCGGCTATGAACGAACGAGTTGGTGAAGAGCAGACAGCCGACATTGCCGCCATGCTGGAGGAGATCCAGAACGGGATCGCGAATGTAAACTTTTCATCCTCATACTGTGAGGCCTTGAGTATCCTTCACGCGGTATCTTTTGAAACGATTAAACAGGAGGCATACGAGGCGCTGATCAGCAGCCCGATCCCTTCATCCTGCGGCAGTTGTGATCCTGTTTCCCCAGAGTTTGTGGCCGATTTGAGGGAGTTTATAGGGAAATATCTCTGGCTCAAATTTAATGAAATGGCCGTTGGTGGGGCGGTCGAGTTCGGGTGGCGGTTGTACATTATATATCTCTACTTGGATCTCCTCGATCAGGACTGTAACTACATCTGCGTGCAAGGAGCTTTCGAGGCCGGGGAGATGGGGCGGAGCTTCTGGATCGACTGCGGTAGATATCACATAATGGCGGGCCTGCAGGGCATGATCGAGCAAGTTTGTCCCCGTTATTTTTAAATGCGAAGCTTGCCACTTATATAATTTCAGACAACGCCTGGCCCGTAACGAGCCACTTTCCGCAAGTTGAAGACAAGTGTCGATCCAAACAGGTCTGCCCAGCAAATCATGAGCTTCTGGCGCGGGGCGGCCGCCTCGCCCATGCGCCGGCCAGGATTTCTGGCGGTGGCAACATCTGTGGTGTCGCTCTGATCGCCATCGCCGACAATGTTCATGTGGTGGATCATCATGGCCGCATGTACCGCCTGAGTGGTCAACTCTTGACCACCGCTGCGCGAATCTCCCCCCGCGATGAGAGCAACAGATGAATCTTGAGCACTTAGCTCAAAAGATAGGCGAATTGAAGGAAAGTGATCTGGTATGTTATTGTGCTCAGTTTACCCGGAAACAGATCGAAGAAGACTATGTCGATAATGGACGCTCAACGATTCTGGAAAAAATTGCAGATGAGAAAAAGGGTGGTGGGTGCGATTGCGCTCGGAAAAACCCCAAAGGTCGCTGATGCTTAGCTGATGTCCGCCGGGTGGTGGACAAAATTGCCAGCAAAAAATAGCAGATGGCAGCCGCATCGGCTTGGACAGTCAACCACCAGGGAGGAATTATGTCGGCAATGGGGATAATCAGCGTGCTGGTTTTGGTAACGGCGGCCCTGGTGCTGCTTTTGGTGATCGTGGTCTATAACAGGCTGGTCGCTTTCCGCAACCGCTTCAAAAACGCCTTTGCCCAGATCGATGTGCAGTTGAAGCGGCGCTATGACCTGATTCCCAACCTGGTGGAGGTCGCCAAAAAATATATGCAGCACGAGCGGGAAACCCTGGAGGCGGTGATCGCCGCCCGCAACCAGGCCGCCGGGGCCGCCCGGCAGGCCGCCGGCAACCCCGGCGACGGGGCCGCCATCCAGAAGCTGGGCCTGGCCGAGGGGGCCCTGGCCGGGGTGCTGGGGCGTTTGTTTGCCCTGGTGGAGGCTTACCCCGATCTTAAGGCCAACCAGAATATGATGCAGCTCAGTGAGGAGCTGACCTCCACCGAAAACCGGGTCGCCTTTGCCCGCCAGGCCTTCAATGACGGGGTGATGGCCTACAACATCGCCCGGGAGAGCTTTCCGGCCATCATGGTCGCCGGTGCGCTCGGTTTCGATCACGCTCAGTTTCTGGAGCTGGAGAACAAGGAGGAGCGCAAGGCTCCGGTGGTGTCCTTCTAACCGGGCCGACCGATGCGGGATTTTTTCAGGCATCAGGATATCGCCCGGCGCAATTCGTTGAAGCTGGTGCTTTTTTTCACCCTGGCCGCCTGCCTGGTGGTGCTGCTGGTCTCTTCGGCGATCTACGTCCTGCTCTCCTTCGATCCCCAGCGGCTTTATCACGCCGCCACCCCCTTCGACCTCGACCCCGCCGCCTGGGATTATCGGCGCTGGGGTTGGATCGCCTTGCTGGTTTCCGCCTTCATTTTTCTCTGCACGCTCTATAAATATCTTCAACTCAAGAGCGGCGGCGGAGCCTATGTGGCCCAGTTGTGCGGCGGGCGGCTGCTGTTGCCCGATACCGACGACCTGCTGGAGCGGCGGCTGCTGAATATCGTCGAGGAGATGGCCCTGGCCTCGGGGGTCACCGTGCCGGCCGTCTTTCTGCTGGACCGGGAAGGGGGGATCAACGCCTTTGCCGCCGGTTTCAGCCAGGAAGACGCGGTGATCGGGGTGACCCGCGGCGCCCTGACCTACCTGGAGCGGGATGAGCTGCAGGGGGTGGTGGCCCACGAATTCAGTCATATCCTTTACGGCGACATGCTGGTCAATCTCCGCCTGCAGGGGGTGCTCCACGGCATCCTGGCCCTGGGGCTGCTGGGCGAGCTGCTTTTGCGCGGCTCGGCCCGGGGCGCGGGGGTGGCGCGGGTGCCGCTGGTTCGCACCGGCCGGCGGGGGAGCGGCGCCGCTTTCCTGGTTGGGGCGGGGGTGGTCCTTTTCGTGCTGGGCTATATCGGGGCGCTGGCGGGCAAGCTGATCAAAAGCGCCATCGTCCGCCAGCGGGAGTATCTGGCCGATGCCTCGGCGGTGCAGTTTACCCGCAACCCCGACGGGTTGGCCGGCGCCCTGAAAAAGATCGGGGGCTACAGCGGGGGCGCCAGGGTCCTTGACCCCCGGGCGGCGGAATTGAGCCATCTCTATTTCGGCAACGCCCTGGCCGGCCGGAGCTGGGTCTGGCTGAGCACCCACCCGCCGCTGGCCGAGAGGATTCGCCGCTTGCAGCCCGCTTTTAAGGATGAGTTTCCACGCAAGATGCAGCCGGTCCAGGTGTCCGCCGACGAGGCCATGCTGTTTGCGGCCCCGGCCGGGGACGGCTCGGGACGGGGAACCAGGGCGGCTTTGCCCGCCGAGGCGGTGATCCGGATCGCGCCCGGAGCGGATTTGGCTTGGGACGATGAGCGGTTGCGGCAGCTGACGTCCGGTCCGACCCCGGAATATCTGCGTTTGGCCGGGGAACAGCTTCGGGCGCTGCCGGCGGCGGTCCGGGCCGCGGCCCGCAATCCCTTCTCCGCCCGGGCCGTGGTCTATGGGCTGCTGCTCGATGAGGATGCGACTTTTCGCGCCAGGCAACTGGTCGCCCTGGAGGCACAGGCCGATCCCGCGGTTTGGCGGGAGCTGGGCCGGTTGCAGGGGCCGGTCGCGGCCATCAGCCCCGGATTGCGCCTGCCCCTGTCGGATCTGCTGCTGCCGGCCTTAAAGACCCTCTCCCGTGACCAGTATGAAAAGTTCCGCGGCAATGTCCAGCTACTGATCGGGGTCGATCAGCAGCTGGCTCTCTTTGAGTTCGCCCTGCAACATCTGCTGCTGAAAAGGCTGGATCGCCACTTTGGTCTGGCCGGCCGCCCGGCCAGGGGTGGGACCGCCCCCCCGCCGGGGCAATGGGCACAGATCTCCTGCGTGCTCTCGCTGCTGGCCCGACAAGGTCATGATGAAGAACGCGAGGCGCGGCGAGCCTTTATGCGCGCTTCCCGCCGTTTTGCCAAGGAGATGAAGTATCTGGAGTATCTGCCCGCCGGGTTATCTGCCCTGGCCCACTTTGCCGCCGCCCTGGAGGGGCTGGAGTCGGCCCCGCCTCCGCTCAGGGAGAATCTGCTGACCGCGGCCCTGGCCGCGATGATGCACGATGGGGTGGTCACGGTGCGTGAGGCCGAACTCTACCGGGTGATCACCGAATCGCTGGGGATCCCGGCTCCGCCCTGGCTGCTTCTGCTCCGGGAGGGGGATTAGGCGGGAGCGCCGCCAGCAGGTCGTCATCCTGCCAGCCGCCGCCCAGGGCCTTGATCAGGGCCAGGTTGGCCTGCAGTTGCTGGCCGGTGGTGAGCAGGGCCGCCCGCTCTAAAGTGAGGGCGGTGCGCTCACTTTCAATTACCTCCAGATAACTGACCAGGCCGGCCCGATAGCGATGATGGGAGAGCTCGACGCTTTGGCGGGTGGCGGCCAGGGCCCGTTGCTGGGCCTGCTGCTGTTCGGTCAGCAGATCTAGGGCGACCAGGGCGTCGTCCACCTCCTTGAAGGCCTGGAGAATGGTCTGCTGATAGGCGGCCAGGTTTTCCTGGTAGGCGGCCCGGGCCTGCTCCAGGCGGGCCCGGTTGCGGCCCCCGTCAAAGATCGGCAGGCTGATCTGCGGCCCCAGGCTCCAGAGGCGGTTGCCGCTGTTGAGCAGGCGGTCCAGTTCGTTGCTGCCGTAGCCGGCGGCGCCGGTCAGGCGGATGGATGGGAAAAAGGCGGCCTTGGCCATGCCGATCCGGGCCGAAGCCGCCATCAGCCGCCGCTCCGCCGCCGCCACGTCGGGGCGGCGTTGGAGCAGGGCCGAGGGCAGGCCGGGGGCCACCGGTGGCACATCGGGTCCGCTCTCGGCGATCGGGGGCAGGGTGAACCGGCTGGTGGTCTCCCCCAGCAGCAAGGCCAGGGCATGTTCCAGTTCGGCCCGCCGCTGCCGCAGCATCACCACCTCGGCCTCGGTCACCGCCGCTTCGCTTTCGGCCCGGCTGACATCCAGCCGTCCAGCCAGGCCGCTGCTGAAGCGGCTGGTCACCAGGCGCAGGTTCTCCCGTCGCAACTCCAAGGTCTTTGTCAGCAACTCCAGTTCCTGGTCCAGGGTCCAGAGGGAGAAATAGGCCCTGGCCACCTCGCCGTGGAGCAGGAGACGAAAATTTTCCACCTCCGCGGTCGAGGCCGCGAAATCGGCCCCCGCCGCCTCGCTCTGGCGACGCAAGCGGCCCCAGAGATCGATCTCGTAGCCGAGATTGAGGGGCAGGGTGATGGTGGTCGTGGTGATGGCGGTTCCCATGGGGGAGAGATCCTCGGGGGTGCGGCTCCGTTGGGCCGAGGGCTGGAGATCGAGGCGGGGCAGCCGGTCGGCGTCGCTGATCCTGGCGGCGGCCCGGGCCTGGTCCAGGCGGGCCAGGGCAACCCGTAACTCCCGGTTGCCGGCGGCGGCCCGTTGCTGGAGATCGTTCAGCAACGGATCGTGGTAAAGCTGCCACCACTCCCCCTTGGGCAGGTCATCGGCGGGCGGAACTGCCTGGAGGCTGATCAGCTCCCCATTTTCGGTCACCGGCGGGGCATGGCGGTAATCCTCCGGAGTATCAAGCTCCGGCCGCTGGTAGTCGGGGCCCAGGGCGCAACCGCCGCTGAGCAGGAGGAGGGCTAAAAGTAATCCGATTCTAGGCATGATTGTTTTTTCCCTTTTGGCGCTGGATCGCCAGGTTCTCGAACAGCACATAGAAGAGCGGCACAAAGATCAGGGCCAGGGTGCTGGCTGCCAGCATCCCGCCCAGGACCACCGAGCCGATCTCCCGGCGGCTGGCGGCGCCGGCGCCGGTGGCGAAAACCAGGGGCAGGGTGCCGATGATAAAGGTGGAAGCGGTCATTACGATGGCCCGGAAACGCTGGCGGGCGGCGGCCATCGCCGCCTCGGCCGGGCTCATGCCGCCCTCCCGGTTCTGGGCGGCGAACTCGACGATCAGAATCGCGTTTTTGGCCGCCAGCCCAATTAATACCAGCAAACCCACCTGAAAGTAAATATCGTTGGGATACCCTCGCAGCCAGGCGATCAGGGCCGCCCCGAAAACTCCGAAGGGCACCGCCGAGGCCACCGCCAGGGGCAGGGTCCAGCGTTCATACTGGGCGGCCAGGATCAGAAAGACCATCAGCAGACCCAGGCCGAAGGCGGTTCCCCCGGCCCCGGCGGCCACCTCAAGCTGGTAGGCCTCGCCGATCCAGCCCATCAGGGTTTGCCGCCGGTCCTGCAGCTCACCGACCACCGCCTCCATCGCCTCCTTGGCCTGGCCGCTGGTGTAGCCGGGGGCCGGGTCGGCCATCAGGCGGGCGGCCGGGTAGATATTGAACCGGTTGATCACATCCGCGCCGCTGGTCCGCTCCAGGCTCATCAGCGAACTTAAGGGGATCATCTCGCCGCTCCGGGAGCGGACGAAGATATGGCGCAGATCATCCGGCTGGCTGCGGAACTCGCCCTCGGCCTGGAGATTGACCTGCCAGAGGCGGCCGAGATAGGCGAAGTCGTTGACATAGAGGGAACCGAAGGTGCTTTGCAGCGCCTCGAAGACGGTGTTGATCGGGACCCCCATCGCCTTGGCCTTCTCCCGGTCCACCTCGGCCCGGTAGCGAGGGATGCCGGCATCGATGGTGCTGCGGACTCCCACCAGTTCGGGCCGGGCGTTGGCCGCCCGGACCACCCGGCCGGCCAACGCTTCGATCTCATCAGGGGTGGCGTCGCCCCGGATCTGGAGATAGCCCTCCACCCCGCCGGTCAGGGACAGACCCATGATCGGCGGCGGCGTGAAGGCGAAAATGTTGGCCTCGATAATCCCGAAACCCACCCCCATGATCCGACCGGCCAGGGCCTGGGCATGTTGTTCCGGGGCGGGGCGCCGCCGCCAGTCGGAGAGATTGGCAAAACCAAGCAAGGCGTTGGGACGCAGCGAAAAGGCGAAGATGTCGAAGCCGGAGATGGCGGTGAATTCATCGATTTCAGCGATGGCGGTCAACTGCTCGGAGAGGGTGTCCCGCACCTCATTGGTTCGGCCCATGGCCGAGGCCGGCGGCAACTGGCCCACCACCATGACAGCCCCCTGATCCTCCTGGGGCACCAGACCCGAGGGCAGGCGTTCCAGCAGCAAAAACGTCGCCCCGCAGCAGAGCAGAAAGAGGGTCGCCCCCAGCACCCGGCGTCGGATCATGAAACCGGCGCTGGCCACGAAAAAGTCGGTCAGATATTCAAAGATCCGGTTGAAGAGCCGGAAAGGCGCGGCCGGGACGTGGGGCTGCTTATCCAGCAGCACTGCGCACATGGCCGGGGTCAGGGTCAGGGCCACCACCCCGGAGACCACCACCGACACCGTGATGGTCACCGCGAACTGGCGATAAAGCTCGCCGCTGAGGCCCCCGAGAAAGGCCACCGGGGCAAAAACCGCCACCAGCACCAGGGTGGAGGCCACCACCGCCCCGGCCACCTGGCGCATGGTTTCCACCGAGGCCTCGCGGGCCGCCAGCCCCTTTTCCATGATCAGCCGTTCGACGTTTTCCATCACGATAATGGCGTTGTCCACCACGATCCCGATGGAGAGTACCAGGCCGAAGAGGGTCAGCAGGTTGACCGAGAACCCCATAAGCTGCATCCCGGCAAAGGTGCCGATCAGGGAAACGGGGATCGCCGCCACCGGAATCAGGGTGGCCCGGATATGCTGGAGGAAAACGAAGGTGACCAGCACCACCAGAACGGTGGCCACCAGGATGGTAATCATCACTTCGCGGATGGAAATCTCGACGAACTCGGTGGTGTCGTAGGGGATCGTATATTCCAGGCCGGCCGGGAAGCGCTCGCTGATTTGGGCCATCGTGGCTTTGACCCGTTCGCCGGTGGCTAAAGCGTTGGCTCCCGGCTGGAGGTAAACCCCCAGGGGAACGGTGGGGGTGCCGTTGTAGGTGGCGGAAAAATCGTAGCGCTGGGCTCCCACCTCGATCCGGGCTACATCCCCCAGGCGCAGGGTGCCGCCCTGCTGGTCGGCCCGCAGGATCACCCCGGCGAACTCCTCCGGGGTGCTGAACTGGCCCGGGGTGGTGACGGTGTAGGTAAAGGCCTGGCCGGGGGGGGCCGGTTCCCCGCCCAACTGGCCGGCGGCGAACTGGGCGTTCTGCTCCCGCAGGGCGTCGGCCACGTCGGAGGGGGTCAGGCCGTGGCGGGCCAGCTTGTCCGGTTGCAGCCAGATCCTGAGCGAGTAATCCTGGCTGGCGAAGAGGGAGGCGTTGCCGACCCCGGGCAGGCGCGAGAGTTCGTCGATCACGTTGAGCAGGGTGTAGTTGCTGATATAGATCGGATCGTAACGGCCGTCGGGCGAGGAGAGGACCATCACCATCAGTATGTTGGTGGAGCGGGCCTCCACCCGGACCCCCAGATCCCGCACCCGCTGGGGAAGGCGGGCCGTGGCCGCCTGGACCCGGTTGTTGACGTTGATCGCCGCCTGGTCGGGGTTGGTGCCCATCTCGAAGGTCACGGTGATCATCAGCATCCCGGCGTCGGTACTGGTGGACTCCATGTAGATCATGTTGTCCACCCCGTTGATCTCCTGCTCCAGGGGGGCCGCCACCGAGGTGGCGATCACCTCGGCCCCGGCTCCGGGATAGAAGGCCTGGACCACCACCTGGGGCGGGACCACGTCCGGGTATTGCTCCACCGGCAGAATCCGCAGGGAAACCAGGCCGGCCAGGATAATGATGATCGAGATCACACTGGCGAAGATCGGCCGGTTGATAAAGAAGCGGGCCATTTGCTACTCCTTTTGTTCGGCGGAAACGGGGTTGACCGCCATTCCGTCGGCCAGGGCCACCTGGCCGTTGATCACCAGGCGGTCGCCCCTTGCCAGCCCGGAGAGTACCAGTTGCCGGCCGGCCACCTGGGGTCCCAACTCCACCGGCCGGGAGCGGACCGTGTTATCCTCCTCGACGACGAAGAGTTTGGGGCCGGTGCGATCATTGCTGATGGCGGCCGGGGGTACGGCAAAGACCCCGGCGAGTTGGTCAAGCTGCAGCCGGATGCGCAGAAGCTGGCCGGGCACCAGTTCGCTGTCGGGATTGGCGAAGATGGCCCGGGCGTTGACCGTGCCGGTCCGGGGATCGATCACCCGGTCGGTGAAGTCCACCCGGCCCGAATGGCGGTAATCACTGCCGTCGGCCAGGCGGAGAGTCGCTGCAAGGGGCCGGGTGGCTTCGTCGCCGGTCAGGCGCCGGGCCAGGCGGGCGGCATCCTCCTCCGGCAGGGAGAAGCGGAGATGGATCGGATCATGGCTGGTGATGGTGGTGAGCAGGGTGCCGGGTTCGATCAGGCTGCCCTCGGGAAAGGATTCCAGGCCGGTGATTCCGGTGATCGGGGCCTCGACCCGGGTGTAGCGCAGATTGCGGCCGGCATCGGCCAGGGCGGCCTCCACCAGGGCCAGGCGGGCCTCGGCCAGTTGGTGGTTGGTCAGGGCCTGATCCCGCTCCCGCTGGCTGATGGCGTCCTGTTGATAAAGGGTGGTACTGCGCGCCATCTCCCGCCGGGCCTGCTCCAGATCGGCTTTGGCCGCGGCCTGTTCGGCCCGGGCCCGTTGCATGGCGATGGCAAAGGGTTCCGGGTCGATCCGGAAGAGGGGATCACCCTCCGCCACCGCCTGACCTTCCAGGAAGAGTCGCTTTTCCAGGATTCCCGCCACCCGGGCCCGGACCTCCACCTCGCGGGAGCCGTGGACCCGGCCGGCGTATTCGGCCTCCACCGCGATATTCTCCGGTTCCACGGTCAGGACTGCAACCGGCATCGGCGGTGGTCCCTGCGGTCCACCATCGGGAGTTCCGTTGCCGCAGCCGGAGATCAGCAGCAGCGATCCCAGGAGCAGCAATAGCCGCAGGGTGGCCGGCGAGGGGGCAATGACGAAACGATGACTGTTCATGCTCTATTTTCTCCTCTATTCCCGAATGGCGTCCCAGGAGGCCCGCACAGTCAGGGCCATAATTTTCTGATCCACCACCAGGTTGCGATTGCTGTGCTCCTTGGCCAGGGCCACCAGCGGTCCCCAGGCGAGGGCCTCCAGAACCCGCGGGGGGGCATCCTTGCACAACCCCTGTTCCCGGGCCTCGCGGATGGTCTGGAAAACGATGCTGTCCTCTTCCGGGAAGCGCGAGGCGGATGCGGTGGCGTAGGAAGAGTAGTAGTATAGCTCCATAAAACGGAACTCATCGGGGGCGGCGATGAAGATCCGCAACAGGACGGCGAAAATCTGCTCCAGGCGCTCCCGGGGCGGCAGGCGGGGATCGAGTTCGGCCAGGATCGTCTGCTGGTAGTGCTGGTGCAGTTCGGTACACAGTTGGTGGACCAGGCTGTCCTTATCCTTGAAATAGCGGTAGATGGTCCCGACCCCGACCCCGGCCCCGGCGGCGATGGCCGAGGTCGGCGCGCCATGGAAACCCCGCTCGGCAAAGAGTTGCAGGGCCGCCGTCATGATCAGTTGCCGTTTGTCGCTTTTCGCCATCGCCGTTTCCTGCGGGTGTTGCTCCTCCGTCGATGACGGAGTGAATGTTCACTCCGTCATCGATAGCAGTTGATTCGCCGAATGTCAAGGGGAGTTGGCGTCCGGGAGAGGGTGTGGTCGATATTCCATTTCCTCGCCTCCTGTGGTAGAAGAGCGATGACCGGTCGATGGGATCGGCGGATAAGCGGGAGGTGAACTTTGAATATTCTGATAACCGGCGGCAACGGCTATATCGGTTCCCACGCCTGCCTGGTTTTACAACAGGCCGGCCATGGGGTGGTAAGTCTGGATAATTTGAGCAACTCCCGGGCCGATGTGGCGGAGCGGGTGGCGCGGATCAGCGGTCGGCCGCTCAGGTTGGTGGAGGGTGATGTCCGTGACCGGGAACTGCTGGAGCGGGTGTTGCGCCAGGAGAAGATCGAGGCGGTGTTCCATTTTGCCGGTCTGAAGGCGGTGGGGGAGTCGGTTAGCCGGCCGCTGCGCTACTACGACTGCAATGTCGGCGGGGCCGTGGCCCTTTGCCGGGCGATGGCGGCGGCGGCGGTCAAGGTGCTGGTTTTCAGCTCCTCGGCCACCGTCTATGGCGAACCGGCCCGGATGCCGGTGGCCGAGGATTGCCCGCTGGGGGAGCCCACCAACCCCTATGGCCGCTCCAAGCTGATGATCGAGCAGATCCTGGCCGACCTGAGCCGGGCCGACCCCAGCTGGCGGATCGCCCGCTTGCGCTACTTCAATCCGGTGGGGGCCCATGAAAGTGGTCTGATCGGCGAGGATCCCAGCGGGGAGCCCGCCAATCTGATGCCCTATGTGGCCCAGGTGGCGGCCGGGAAAAGAGAAAGTTTACAGGTGTTCGGTACCGATTACCCCACCGCCGACGGCACCGGGGTGCGGGACTATATCCATGTGATGGATCTGGTGGAGGGCCATCTGGCCGCCCTGGAATATCTCCGCCGCCATCCCGGTCTGTTGACGGTTAATCTCGGTACCGGCCGCGGGCTGTCGGTCCTGGAGATGGCTGAAACCTTCGCCCGGGTTTCCGGTCGGCCGGTACCCTACCGGGTGACGGCAAGGCGGCCCGGTGATGTCGCCGCCTGCTGGGCCGATCCCGCCCTGGCCCAGCGGTTGCTGGGTTGGCGGGCCCAAAGAAGCGTGGAAGATATGTGTCGGGACACCTGGCGCTGGGTCTCAGGCGGGGTTGGCGGCGCAAGGGAGTGAGGATTGATGGGAACGATTGCCGATAATCTGGCGGCGGTGCGGGCTCGGATTGCCGCCGCCGCCCGCAGGGCCGGGCGTGATCCCGACGCGGTGCGCCTGGTGGCGGTGAGTAAGCGGGTGCCGACGGAACGCCTGCGGCAGGCCATTGCCGCCGGCCAGCGACTGTTTGGTGAAAACTACCTTCAGGAGGCCCAGGAGAAGATCGCGGAATTTGATCCGGCCGGCGAACTGGGCTGGCATTTCATCGGCCATCTGCAGAGCAACAAGGCGAAGGCGGCGGCGGAAAATTTCACCATGGTGGAAACGGTGGACCGGCTGAAGCTGGCCACCCTGCTTGATCGTCATGCCGCCATGGCCGGAAGGGTGCTGGCGGTACTGGTTCAGGTTAATGTCGGCGGTGAAAGGCAAAAATCCGGGGTGGCTCCGGAACAGGCCGCCGAGTTGCTGCGAGCCATGGCGGGGTTGCCGGCCCTGCGGGTGATGGGGCTGATGACCATGCCGCCCTGGTCGGCCGAGGCGGAGGCCAGCCGCCCCCACTTTCGCCGCTTGCGGTTTCTGGCCGAGGAGCTGACGGCCCAAGGCCTGCTGGGGCGCCACGGCAAGGTGGAGTTATCCATGGGGATGTCGGGGGATTTTGAGGTGGCGGTGGAGGAGGGGGCCACCCTGGTGCGGGTGGGCACCGCCATTTTCGGCCCCCGCCTTTGAAGATCGGGATTGGCCGCTCCGCAAGGTCTAATGCGGCGGGATCTGGTCGGCAGGGGAGGAGATGACTTGCACCGCTTGCGGTTTCAGTTCAACCAGGACCCGGTCGCCGACCACCACCCCCCCGCCTTGGATCTCCTCCCGGCTCAAGAGGGCGGTGATGGTGATACCCCCCAGCTCAAGTAAAGTTCTGATCTGGTCGCCCTCGGCGGTCATCTGTCTCACCCGGGCCGGAAGCAGGGTCCCGGGTGGCCGATCGGCTTCTCCGGCCTGGTTTTGCCGGTCAAGGGGATAAATGCCAATGGCCGCGGGGTTGATTGCCACCGTCACCGCTCCGCTGACCCCTTCGGCCCCACCGGCCAGTTCCACCTCCACCCCCTCGGCAATTCGGCAAAAGGTTTTGCCGGATTGCCGACAGACCTGGCCGGCAAACTGATTTTCCCCGACGATACCGGCAAGTTTGCCCTGGCAGAGAAAGATCTGCTCCTGGCTGAGTTTGAAAGCCTGCAGCCGGTTGTGGGAGGAGAAGATAACGGTCAGCCCCAGCTCCCGGTGGATCTTCTGGATGAGCCGCTCGATCACCGCCTGGTTGGCCAGATCAACCCCGGCCGTGGGCTCATCCAGCAGCAGGACCTCCGGCTGGCAGGCCAGGGCCCGGGCCATGGCCACCCGCTGGGTTTCACCGCCGGAGAGCAGGTGAGCCCGGCGGTCGGCAAACTCCGCCATCCCCACCCGCTCCAAATATCGGTTGGCGATTTGCCGCCGCTTATGCCCTTTTACCCCCCGCATCTTCAGGCCGTACTCGACATTTTCCCGTACCGTGGCGGTGAACATGATCGGGTGCTGATCCACCAGGACCACCCGGCGGCGTGATGATTGAAGGGCGCTTCCCCGCCAGTTAACCCGTTGATCCCCCAAATAGAGGTCGCCCCGGCTCGGTGGGCGCAGCAGGGCCAACAGCTGCAGCAGGGTGGTCTTGCCGCTGCCGTTGGGACCCAGCAGCGCGTAGCTGCGGCCGGCCTCCAGTTCCATGGTTTCGATATCGAGTACGGTGCGGTCGCCAAAGATCTGGCGTACTCCCCGTAAACTGAAAAGGGTCATTGCTCTCCCCCGTAGCGGCCCTGGGCCAGTTGCAGGGCGATATTGAGCAGCAGGCTGACCGCCAGCAGGATCAGCCCCAGGGCCACCGCCAGGGCAAATTCTCCTTTATTGTGTTCCAGGGCCATGGCGGTGGTCATGGTGCGGGTGTAACCCTTGATGTTGCCGCCGAGCATCATGGCAATACCAATCTCGGCAATCACGCGACCGAAGGCGGCGATGATCGCGGCCAGAATGCCGAAGCGGGCCTCCCGGGCCACGGCCAGGGCGGCTTGCAGGCCGGAGGCCCCTAAAGTCAGGGCGGTGAGCCGGTAGCGCCGATCGATGCGGCTCACCGCCGCTATGGTGAAGGTGGCCACCCAGGGCAGGATTAGGATCACCTGGCCGATGATAATCGCCTTGGGGGTGTAGAGCAAACCCAGGTGGCCCAGCAGGCCCTGGCGGGAGAGAAAGGCGTAAACCAGCAGCCCGATCACCACCGTGGGCAGGGCCAGCAGGGTGTTGAGGATGGTGATAACCGCCCGTTTGCCCCGAAATTCCCGGACCGCGATATGGAAACCCAGGGGCACCCCCAGCAGGGCGGCAACCAGGGTGGAGAAAAAGCTGACCTGGAGGGAAAGGGAGACAATGGCGTACAACTCCCGGTCCCAGGACCAGATCATCTCCAGGGCGGCAACCAGGCTTTGGGTCAGAAACTCCACCTACTTGGCGTCCGGAAAAAACAACGGTTTACCGTGGAGCTGATAGGCGCCAATCGCTTGCTGGCCCTCGGGGGAAACCAGCCAGCGGGCCAGGGTGTCGGCCAGCTCAAACTTTACATGGGGATGCTTGGCCGGGTTGACCGGGATCACCCCATAGGGGTTTCTGAGCAGATCGCCGCCCTCATAAATGATCTCCAGCTCATAGGGTTCGCTGCGGCCGAATTTGTAATGGAGATAGGTGCCGCGATCGGCCAGGAGATAACCATTTTTCTCCTGGGCGACAATCAGGGCCGCACCCATGCCCTGGCCGATGGAGAGGTACCAGCCCTCGCCGTCCCGGGGCGCGTCGGCCGGGGTGAGCTTAAGACCGCTGGCCCGCCAGAGCTGCTTCTCCCGGGCATGGGTGCCGCTGTCGTCACCCCGGGAGACAAAGGGGCTGCGAGTTGCGGCGATTCGGCGCATGGCCGTGGCCGGGTCGGCAGCATCCTTGATGCCGGCCGGATCGGCGGCGGGTCCGACAATGATGAAATCGTTATACATCACATGGTAACGTTTGGTGCCATGGCCCTGGGCCACGAACTGCTCTTCCCGAGCCAGGTCATGGACAAACACCAGGTCGGCATTGCCGTCCATCCCGTCCCGCAGAGCCGCCCCGGTGCCCTTGGCCATCACCCGGACACTGATCCCGCTTTCCGCGGTGAATTCAGGTAACAGGTAGGCCAGCAGGCCCGAGGCCTCGGTGCTGGTGGTGGTACTCATGGTGATCACCTTTTCCCCGGCCAAAGCCGGCCCGGCGGTCACCAGCATTCCGGCGCAGATTGCGCTCGCCAACCACTTTTTCATTTTCATTCTCCTTGGTTTATGGGTTATCTGTCGCTTCTTGTGGGAAAATGGTGCGCCCGCTCTGGCTGACGTCATATCCTGCCAGTCCCTGGGCCAGCTGCCGGAAGGGCGGCTCGTGGAGTAGGCCAAGGAACAGTTGTACCCCTTTGTCGAAAAAACGTTCGCGGGCAATGAGCAGGTCGAAGCGCTCTCGGCCCAGGGGCAGAAAGTCGAGCCCCAACAGGGCGGCCACCGCCCGGATGGCCGGTCCGGCATCGGCGCGGCCGGCCAGAATTTCCAGGCCCACATCCAGATGGCGGGCCACCTCACGGTCATAGCCGGTCAGTTTTTTGCCCGGCACTCCCGCCTGGTGCAGCCGCTGTTCAAAGAGCAGGCGGGTGCCGGTACTCAGCGGCCGATTGACCACCCGCGCCTTTTTGCGGGCCAGATCGGCCACCGATCCGATGGCCAGGGGATTCCCCTTGGCCAGCAACAACCCTTGCTCCCGAAAACAGAAATTGATTACCGCCGGGGGGGAAGGCAGCTCCTCGGCGGCAAACTGGAAGTTGAAATCCCCATCCTCCTCCTGCAGGAGGTGGCTGGAAGCCAGATGGCAAAGATTATCCCGCAGGGCCCGGAGGCCGCCAAAGCTGCCCACATTACCGTAAACCGCCAATTGTCCGGGGTGGGAACGATTGAATAGATTGAGGGTTTGCTCCAGCAGGGGATCGTCGCTGCCGGCCATGATCAGCAGGCCATGGTAGGGGGGCAGGGGGGCGGTCGCGGCCGGGAAATTCTGGGTGGAGTTTTCGATCCAGCGTTCCACCAGATGGCGGGGAAAAAGCCATTTGCCGGTAACCTTGGTGGCGGGCAGCCCCTTTTCGGCAATCAGCAGGTAGACCATCTTCTCGTTGACACTGAGCAGTTGGGCCACCTCCTTGGTGGAGAGCAAATTTTTCAAGGCATCCTCCCTGTTAAGAAAACAGCAACTGTTGTTTACTACCTTGGCGGTGGTTGTGGGTCAATCGGTTTTGCCAGCCTGGCCACCATCGACCAACAATAACTATAAATTACTTAAAATAACACCAGGGATGGTGAGAAAGAGAGCGCGAGGGCTGGGTTGTTTACTGGAGGGTCTACAAATCCAGTTCGCAGTAGGTGTAGCATTCGCCGGTGGTGAATCAGTTGGGGCAGGTGGCCAGGGGGCGGCCCCCCAGGGCGGTGAAATTTTTAAGCGAGCCATTGCCGCGGAAATGGCCGCTAATTCGGGCGAACCCGGCCTGGCGGGCCGGGAGGCAGAACTCGTTTAAAAGTTGTCGGCCGTAGCCCAGGCCCTGAAATTGGGGCATAGTTACGATATTGAACAGATAGAGCAGGTCGGCGGTCCCGGGGGCCAGATGGGGCAATCGCAGCTGGTCCTGCTGTTCGGCGTCGGGGCTGAAGCCCACCACGTTGCCCACATAGCTGCCCTGTCGGTGGGCAACCAGGCCCAGGGCCGCCTGTTGGCCGAGGGCGGCCAGATAATCCTCGCCGGTTTCTCGGATTGCTGCGGGAAAGAGCTCTTCCGAGCGGAGAATATCTTCCTGGTACTGGGAGAAGTTGGCGGCGGAGAGGGGCTGAAATTCAAGCATGGGTTGTGGTCGGATCAAAGTAGCAGGTCAGGATGGAGGCCGGGGGGGCTTCGCCGCGGGCGATAAGGTTTAGGGAGGCCAGATGCTCGGGCTTGATCACCGGGGCCAGGGGCTGAGTTACCTGGTCGAAACGGGCGTAGGCCGCCGCCAGGAGTCGATCCCATTCGGGGGCGCAGCGCAGGAGATCATCGGGCATTACCCGGGTCCGGGAGCAGCCGGCCTCGGGCAGGCAGTCAAAAGGTTCGATGATATTGAAAAAGCCGTAATCGTTGGTGATCTCCTGGCCGGCGGCGATATCGACCACCGCGATCTCCAGCTGATAGGGGGTGGCGATGCAGGTTGGGCGGAAGCTATGGTTGATGTAACGGGTGTTGTCCCAGCAGAAAACCCAGCGTCCCTGCCGGTCGCGGAAACAGTATTTTCCAGGATCTCCTGGTAGATCGGCTCGTAGGCCCGCACCTCCTCCTCCCGCAAAACCCGGTCGAAGCGATCCAGGGCCCAGACCACCGTGCCGGCGGGAATGGGGCGGGTGGCAAAAACTCCGTGGCCGACCAGTTGATTGACAAAACGAACTTCAGTGTCCGGGTGGAGCATGGCCGTGAGGCGACCTCATATGGGGCTTGTTTTAAGTCCCCGCACGCGGCCGGAGGTGGCCTTGCGGGGGGGGGGGGGGTACGGCTTGTGCTTGGACCTTATACGAGAGGTTTATCCCCCTGTCAAGAGGTGTTTTTGGATGTTTTGCCGGCGAACGTTCCGAGTTGTTTCAGAGCAAACTGGCAACCCGATTCCATGGCCCACTTTTTTCTTGACATGTACCATTCTTTATATGTATGTATATTTATAACTGTGGCGTGGACGGTTGCCGGAGCTGGCAACAGTGGGTAAACGGGCAAGCAAGCGGCCGCAGATTTGGAGGCGGGCGATTAACAGGTTAACCCAAGCCGATGGAGGACGGGCCATGAACATTAAAATTTTTACGCGTATTATCGAGGGTGGGAGCGGTCTCGGGTGGACGCTTGAAGTGATCTTGCTGTTGGCCGTAGTGTTGGCCCCACTGGAAGCCGGGATGGCCTGGGCGGGGAACGGCATGGTGGTTCCCGCCGGAAGTAATCCCCACCTGCTGGTCACACCTGCCGAGGTCTGGGAGAACCGGGATCACTGGTTGGTCATCGACCTGCGGGACCGACAAGCCTATCTGGCAGGGCATGTGCCCGGAGCCATCCACCTGGGCGGACGGGGCCATGAAATGCTGCGTGAAGATCGTCATATTCCCTTTTATGGCGACGAGAAGGTGGATCCCAAGCGGGGCAGGCTGATTGAACACCTGGAGCCGCGGCCGGTGGCGGAGATGGAGCGGGTTTTCGCCGAGGCCGGGGTAAGCCACGAGCACACCGTGGTTCTCTACAGTGACCATGAGGATACCCTGCCGGGCTACACCTTTGTCCCCTTTGTCATGCTTGAATATCTTGGCCACCGGGATGTCCGGGTCATGGACGGCGGGATTGAAAACTGGTGGGCCCACCGCCTGCCGTTGGAGCGGACGGAGAGCCAGTTACCCCCCTCAGATTTCCGGGCCCGCTTGCGACCGGGAGTGATTGCCCGTGAGGCGGAAATTCTGCGTTTGGCCCGCTTCAACCCCTCCTACCTGGGGGATATCGGGGTTGATCCCCACCAGTTCCAGCTTCCCCAGTTGGTGGACGTGCGGTTGGATGTGGAGCATTCCGGCGCTCAGCCGGCCCCGCCGGGCCATTTTTTGTTCGACGCCGTAATCCGTACCGGCCGCATTCCCCACACCGAAGTCAATGTGCCCCACTGGCAACAGTTTGCCGATTTCGAGAGCTTGCGGCTCAAGCCCATTGCCGAACTTGCCGCGATGTATGGCGGCCTGGATCGTCAGAGGCGGACCATCGTCTACTGCTATATCGCCAACCGGGCCTCGATGTCCTACTTTGTCCTGCGTGTGCTGGGTTTTGCCGACCCGGCGGTCTATCACGACAGTTGGATTATCTGGGGCAACAACCCCCGCCTGCCGCTGGTACAGGATCCCGGCGTGAAGCGGTTGCCACGGGTGCCCATGGCCGGTGGTTATTGATTTTCCTCCTTGACATTGAAGCCTGTTGATATTTATAAGTGTTGATGTTAGGTCCAGATCGTTGCCCGTAGGGGGTGGCGACAGCATAAATCCACAGGGAGGTAATCATTATGGGTTGGCTCTATGTCATCTCCACCAACGACCCCGAAACGGTGTTCAATGCTACTCGGCTGGCCAATGCCAGCCTGAAAAAGGGCAAAGAGGTCAGCATGTTCATGCTGGGCCGGGGGGTCGAGTATGAACGGATCAGCAGCGATCAGTTCGACATTGCCGGCCAGTTGGCCGAGTTTGATAATCTGGGGGGCAATTTCCTGGTCTGAGGCACCTGCATCAAATCCCGCGGTCAAGCGGGATCCGCCTCCTGTCCCCTGGGTATGATGACTGACCTTTACGAGCTGGTCGCCGAAAGTGAAAAAGTACTGACCTTTTAACCCCAAGAAAGTGAAGGAAAAGCGATGAAATTTTCCCCCCTGCAGTTCCAGATTTCAGTGGCGGCCGGCGGAGCGGCCCTGATGCCCTTCGTGTTACTGAATTTTGCAGTTCCCCATGGAAATGGCCTGATTACCCTGGCGTCCATGCCGTGGGGCCAACTGAGTCTACCGGAGACCGTTTTTTACGGGCCGCTGGTAGGGGTGATGCTGCTCTTTGTGGTTATTCACCTGCTGCTTACCCTCCTTTATCTCAAGGGGTTAATTGGGATGCTGGCCAATGGTGAGCAGTTCAGCGGCTTTATCAATGACCCCAAAAGCCATATCGCCATCTTTTCGCCCATAGCTTCGCTGTCCATGACTGCCAATGTGGTTTGGGGGCCGCTGGCCTTCTTCGTGCCGGGAATGGCGGCAACCCTGCAGGGGTTGATGGTGCCGTCGCTTTTCTTCTTCGTTATGCTTTGGCTGGCCCTGTTGGGATTTGAAGCCAAGGTGCTTAAAATCTGGCTGACCAGGCCGCTGGATCCGAGCAAACTCAACTTTGCCTGGTTGTTGGACATTTTCGCCTTCGGCCTGGTCAGTCTCACCGGCAGCGGCATTGCCGCCATCGCCACCGATCCGGTGGTGGCCGCGGCGGCGGCCTTTGCCGCTTTTTTCACCATCGGCGCCGGCCTGTTTATCTTCGCCGTCAAAATCGTGCTGCTGCTTTACGGTCAGCTCCAGGCTGAAAGGCTACCCGGTGCTCCGATCCTGCCGGCTTTTTTTCTGGTCGTTCCCATCCTTTGCCTCTTCGGTATCAGTCTCTTCAGAATCATGGCCTACCTGCGGAACCATTTCGGTTTTGCGGCCGAGCCCTCCTCTTTTCTGCTGCTCAATTTCGCCTACGCCGCCGCCGTGGCCTGGGGTCTCTTCGGTGTTTACCTGCTTTGGGACTATTTCCGCGCCTTCGGCCGGCAGAAATACTCACCGGCCCAGTGGGGCGTGGTCTGAGCCTTGGTCGGCTCCCAGGTTCTGGGAGGTTACCTCTACGGTACATACTTCGCCCATCCTCTGCTGCTGGCGGTCAACTATCTCTCCATCGTGGCGATGGTCATCGTTTACGCTCTGGTTCTGCTCAAGTACCGCCGGGCTTGAATTATCCCGTCCTTCGCAACGCCGTCACCCCCTCCCGGCCCGGAGCGCTTTTTCCTGGCCAGGTGGGGGTGATTCAGTTAACGTTGGCCGGTAGCGGTTCGTAGGACGGGGTGGGGTTGGCGGCAAATTACAACCGGGAGCATGGGCCGGTGAAAAAGAGCAATTTTAATCACAACCAAAACGCTGAAGCCGCGACGGTGACCCCGGCGGATCTGGTGGTGCTGCTCAAAGGGCTGGCAGACGAAAATCGGCTGAAGATTATGCGCGCCCTGGTCGGCACTGAAAAACCGGTTTCCCGCCTGGTGGAAGAGCTGGGCATTTCTCAGCCCCTGGTGTCGCATCATTTGAAAGAGTTGCGACGAGCGCTGCTGGTCAGTGTCGAGCGGCGCGGGCCTTTTGTCTACTGCCGCCTGGCCGATCCCCGTTTGGCTGGGTTGTTGGCAGAGTTGAGCGTCCTGGCCGGAGAGTTGCTGGCCCGGCGTAATTCTTATTAGGGGGTCTTGGTTTATGTGGGAGCTGACAAAACTGTTGGCCGATCTGGAGCCCAGGGAAATTCTCCACGCCCTGTTGCCGGCGGTGCGGGAGGCCATGGCCCATCTGGACGATGACGAGCGACAACAATGGCTGGCCCGTTTCCTGGGAGACAATGGGGAGGACAAGCTGGTGGGGATGGTCAACCTCTGACTGGCTCGTTGCCTGGACGAAGGTGTCGATCCAACCAACATGTGTCAGAGTCTGGTTCACAAGGTGGCCCGTTCCAAACAGTTGCAGGCGGTGGTGGAACCCGGCATCCTTAAGCTTTTTGAAAGTTGGCTCGACGAGCTGGAAGAGGAGGCGGCGGCCTTTTTGCAGCAGCATCCGGGCAGCGATGTCCCCACCTTGGCCGATGCCCTGGGCCTGTCGGCCAGTGGTGCCGCCTTTCTGCTGGCCAAACGGCAGCGGGCGGAGTGACGGTCCCCAAAGTCGTTGTCTTGGGCGGCTCTTTTGGCGGTTTGTCACCGCAGCCGGCGAGCTTGGCTGCCGACTTCCCTACGCTTTTTCCCCGGCAAAAATAAGGCGATTGCCGCCAACTCCCCTCGCCAACGCGCGCCCCGTTACCGTGCCCCGGTGATGGGGGCGCGCCCCAAGCTCGGGGTCGGGTCAACCGGCCAGCAGCCTGACGATTTCATCGTTGTCGGGGAAACGGCCGCTCTTGTGTTTGGAAAATATCTCCCGGCCGTCGACTGTGATATCGTAGATTCCGTTGCTGCCAGCGGTCAGGGTGATTTCGGCGTCGGGGAACCTCTTGCGCAGTTGAGCCTCCAGACCGGAGGCGCGGGGCAGGTAGTTTCAGCGGGTGCAATAGGTGATTTCAATTTTCATCTTTATCTCCTTTCTGTTTGGGGGGATTGGGAGTCGATTATATTCTACCGAAAAGCGATAGCGAAAAAATGAAAAAAATGCAAACCGGCAAGTCAGGACGGGACGGGGAAAAATTCTGGCTGCCGGCTACCGCCACCGAGATGCAAGCCCGGGGCTGGGAGGAGGTGGATGTGGTCCTGATCAGCGGCGATGCCTATGTCGACCACCCCTCCTTTGGCCTGGCCCTGATCGGGCGCTGGCTGGAGGTCCACGGTTATCGGGTGGCGATCCTGCCCCAGCCCCGTTACGATGGCCCCGATGATTTTCGCCGTTTTGGCCGGCCCCGGCTTTTCTTCGGGATCTCCGCCGGCAATCTGGACTCCATCGTCGCCAACTACACCGGCAACGCCAAAGTGCGTAACGATGACGACTATTCCCCCGGCGGCAACCCCTATTTCGGCAGCGCCGGCCAGCGTGGCTTGCGGCGGCGGCCGGACCGGGCCACCATTATTTATGCCCAGCAGGCCCGGCGGGCTTACCCGGGAGTGCCCATTATCCTGGGAGGTCTGGAAGCCTCCCTGCGCCGTTTTGTCCATTACGACTACCAGCAGCGCAAGTTGCGGGCTTCGGTTCTCACCGATGCCAAGGCCGATCTGCTGGTTTATGGCATGGGGGAGCGGGCGGTGGTGGAGATCGCCCGCCGGTTGGAGGCCGGTCGGGAACTGACGGGTATTGCCGGGACCTGTGAACGGTTGACCCAGCGGCAACTGGCGGAGCGGGAGTTGGCCCAGCCCCCCCTGGAACTGCCCTCCCTGGCGGCCATCGATGACGACCACGGCCTCTTCCTGGCGGCTGAAAAACTGATCGAGCAGGCGGCCCGAAGCCGGAGCGCCACCTCGTTGCTTCAGCGCCAGCAGGTCCTCTGGCTGCTCCAGCATCCCCCCGCCGCGCCTTTGACCACGGCCGAACTGGATCGGCTCTACGCCTTGCCCTATACTCGCAGGCCCCATCCGGCGGCCGGCGATCTCCCCGCCTTCCGGATGGTCCGCGATTCCCTGACCATTGTCCGCGGCTGCTGCGGCAACTGCGCCTTCTGCGCCATCGCCCGCCACCAGGGGCCGGAGGTCGTCAGCCGCAGCCCCGAATCGGTATTGGCCGAGGTGAAGGAGGTGGTGGCCCAACCGGGATTTGGCGGCACCATCAGCGATCTGGGGGGCCCCACCGCCAACCTCTATGGCTGCGGCTGCGCCCGGCCCGGCGGACCCTGTCCCCGCCACGATTGCCTCTACCCCAAGGTCTGCCGCCATCTGAAAATCGACGAGCAAAAGTTGCTGGATCTGCTGGAGCGAGCCGCCGGGCTGCCCGGGGTCAAGCACCTTTTTATCTCCTCGGGGTTGCGGATGGAGCTGTTGCTGCGCACCCCGGCCCTGTTGCGGCGGATTGTCGAACGCCACACCCCCGGGGTTCTGAAGATCGCCCCCGAACACACCGAGCCGGAGGTGCTGCGCTTGATGCACAAGCCGGGACCCGAGGTGCTGGAGGAGTTTCTGGCCCGACTGCGGCAGTTGCCTTCAAGGCGTCGGATCAAGGGCGATCTGCTCAACCCCTATTTGATTTCCGCCCACCCTGGTTGTACCCTGCGCCATATGGAGCGGATGGCGGCCAAATTGAAGAGCCTGGGGCTGGTTCCCCGCCAGTTCCAGGATTTTACCCCCACCCCCGGCACCATCGCCACCGCGATCCAGGTCAGCGGCCTGGACCCGGAAAGCGGGCGGCCGCTCTATGTCGCCCGCCGGGACGGGGAGCGCCGGGCCCAGCGCCGGGTCCTGGAGCAAATCGCCGGGGGGCGGCAGCAAAAAGCTAAAAGCGGTAAACGAAAGGAGGAAAAAAGATGAGCAGAGAGCTTTACCACCTGGATCCGGCCCACTGCGCCCTGTTGGTGGTGGATATTCAGGAAAACTTGATGAAAGTAATTTGTGGTCGGGAGGAGGTGGCCCGCAACAGCGCCCTGCTGCTCAAGGCCGCGAAAGTCCTGGGGATTCCGGTGGTCGCCACCACCCAGTACGTGGCTCGCATCGGGGATTTCGTCCCCGAGGTCAAGGCGGAGTTGGCGGAAATCACCCCCATCGACAAGCTGGAATTCGGTTGCTTCAACAACGAGGCGGCCCGTAACCATATTCGTGGCTTGGGCGAAGGGATCGACACCTTGATTGTTTGCGGGGTGGAGACCCATATCTGTATCTATCAGACGGTGCTGGGGGCCTTGCTGGCCGGTTTCCGGGTCTGGGTCCCCGCCGACGCGGTATCTTCGCGGACTGAAAAGAATTATCAAACCGGTCTGGCCCGCTTGCGGGAGATCGGCGCGGTGGTGGCCAACAGCGAGATGATTATCTACGACTGGCTGGGGAAGGCCGGCACTCCCGCCTTCAAACAGTTGCTGCCCTCCCTCAAATAAGCAAGCGCCCCCGGCGACCGGCGGTCTACCGTCCCTCATTCTCGGCGGGCATCCTGCCCGCCTGCGAGGTGCCCGCAGCCTCCTGCGCTTCCCTGCGCCCGGCAGCGGGCAAATCCGGGACGGCAGACCGCCGGTCGCCGAGGGCGATTATTTGTAAAAAAGTTGTTGAGTTTTCAGGCCATTGGGCCGATGGATGTGGAGAAGCCCCTTGCCGTGGGCAATTGGGCGGGTGGCGGTGCTGTTTGGCTTAAGCATACCATTGGCGGGAGGAGATGATGGCAGGCAATAAAACAGAGATAAATTTGGAAGTAAGTACCGGTTTTTTCAGGATCACCACCGATAACCTGCTTTACAATATCACGGTCCTGGGGGGAGCGGCGGTTGCCCCGGCCCCAGCTTCGATTCCTCCCCCTTCACCTCCCCCCGCCACCGATGGAGCCATGGCTGCTTCCTGCTCGGGGGATGATTTCTATAAGCAGGTTTCCAACAACGTTTTCAACGATATCGGCAAGCTGGCCAAGAGTTTGAGCGCCACGATCATGGATCTGCCCGCCGAAGATCGCAAGATGAAAAGGGCGGATCTGGATGAGGCCGGGGAGAAGATCGAGGACGCCAAAAACCAGTTGCGCGATATCGTTTCGATGACCGAACGGGCCGCCATGGAGATCATGGATCATGTGGAGAAGGTCCAGCTCCAGACCGAGGATGTCCGGGCCCTGCTCTCCCAGCTGAAGAATCATCAGGCCTTCAATCAGTCCGCAGGGGGGGAGGAGGGAGATGACGCGGAGCAACCTTCCGGCCCGCAGCCGGACCAGCGTTTTGATCAACTTGCGCACCAGTTGACCCGGGCTGGAGAGCTGTTGGAAAAGCTGGCGGTTCCCCCGCCGGCAGCCCCGGAGGAGGAGGTCGCGGAGGAAGCGGCGCCGGCCGGGCGGCGACGCTATCTCTTCGAGCTGGACACCATCTTCCAGACCATCTATGAATTGTGTACCAACGAAGCGGTCAAGGGGCATATCAGCGCGGCCCGGGAGAAGGCCGGCGAGCTGTTCGACTACGACGCCTTTGTCGAGGCGATCAGCGCCAAGGCCGACCAGCTCGAGCCCGACAGCGATAATTTCTACACCATCCCCCTGACCGATGTACTGGGCTCGCTGGCCGTCTCCTGTTCCGAACAGAAGATCAAGAACCTTTTCGTTAAGATGGAGGCCAATCAGAAGGAGATCTTTCTCGATTCCTCCCTGCCCCTGGAGGTCCCCCCCGTGGAGGAGGCGGCGGTGGCAAGTGCCGTCGCCCCGGCCCCGGCCGTGGCTGGGCCGGCCGCCCCTGATCCGGAGGTCATGGCCGAGATGCGGGAGGTGCTGGCCGCCGCGGCCGGCCTGGTGGGGACCCTGCGGGAGGAGCCGCCTCAACGGTCTGGCGGGTTGATCAGCCGGGAGGACCAGCTGGATCTCTTCCACAAGATTGAAGGGGCCTTCGCTTCGGTCAACAGCATCTATGAAGATGTGACCAGGATCACCGAAAGCTTGAGCTTTCAGGATCTGTCCGGCCAGCAGATTCTCAAGATTATCAAGCTGCTTTCCGACTTCCAGATGCAACTGCTGGCCATCGTGGTTTCCTTTGGTTCCCAGCTCAAGAGCAAGGAGCGCAACGCCGAGATCACCGCCGATGAGAGCAAACGGCTGGCCCAGGGAGATGTGGACCGCTATCTCGGAGCGGTGGCCGGGGATGGCGAGGAGGAGATGGAGGGGCCGTTGGATCAGGAAACGGTCAACAAGATGCTGGAAGATTTTGGCTTTTGAGCCGGCTTCAATCTTGAGGAAGTCGCAAAAAGTCCGTCCATGGACTTTTTGCTCCCCGGAAAACGAAAACGCGGTTTTCGTTTTCCTTACAAATCAACAGCTTGTAAAACCAAGCTATTGATTTGCGCGCCCATCCTTGGGCGCGTTGATGACTTCTTGCGAAGTCATCAACCCTGGCTGGCCAGGGGTTTGTGCCAGACGTTCATGCTTTCGATCCGTCCGCAGATCTGGGTGTTGTTGACCAGGGTGCCGGCGTGGCGATAGCCGGCCCGGGCGAAGGCGAGATTCATCCCGGGGGAGAGGGCCCGGGCAATGGTGTAGGCCAGCTTGATCTCCCGGGCCGCCATCTCCTCTTCCAGGCCGGTTAGCAGCCGGGCGGCCAGCCGCCGGCCGCGATCCTCGGGGGCGGTGGCGAAATCGGTCATCTCGGCGTGGCTCGCGGTGGCAGAAAACTCCGCCGAAGCCAGGGCCGCGGGCCGCCCCTGGCGCCAGGCCCCGACGTAGCAGACCTGTTCGGCCATGGTCCGGCCCAGGAACTCCGGATCGTGGATCGGGAAGGGGTAGGAGGGGAAGACCCGGCGATAAAGTTCGGCCATGGCCTCGCAATCCGCCGGGGTGCAAAGGCGGACCAGGTAGTCCTCCCCGGGGGATTGGGCCGGGGCCGGGGTGGCCGTCTCCTTTTGCGCGCAAAGATTCAGCACCGCCGCGATCTCTTCGCCGGCGGCCATTTCCGCCCGCTCCTCCTTGAAGTATTTTCCCAGAAACAGCCCGCTTTCCCGGCCCTGGTAAAAGCCGGGCACCTCCGCTTCCACCCGGTAGCCGGCGGCGGCAAACTCCCGGCCCCAACGGGCGGGGGCCTTGGCAAAAATCTTGCCGTAATCCTCCTGGCCGGCCAACCGTTCCAGCTCATTGAGCAACCCCGGCATATCCTCGTCGGCGGCCTTCATCAGATAAACCCGGTCACTGCTCTTGCCATGCTGGATCAGTGACCGGCCGATGGTGATGGTCCGATCGCTATTCATGCTCACGCCGTTCCAGCCGTTCGTTGTTTTCCGGGACCAGGGTGATGGTATCCTCGTAATCGGCCAGCAGGCCGGAGATCCCCACGGTCTTGGCGGGGTCGTCGGCGTTCTCCAGGGGCAGATCAAGATGGCAATCCTCGCAGTTGCGGTCGCAGAAGAAGGGTTTGTAGGAGTCGGGCTCCTTGTAGGTGGTGATCACCCCTTCAAAGTTACGCAACACCACCTTGTTGGTGGACCAGGAGATCAGATAGTTGGGCATCACCGGGATCTTGCCGCCGCCGCCGGGGGCGTCGATCACGTAGGTGGGTACGGCGAAACCGCTGGTGTGACCGATCAGGTGTTCGATGATCTCGATCCCCTTGCCCACCGGGGTGCGGAAGTTGGCCAGCCCTTCGGAGAGATCGCACTGGTAGAGGTAGTAGGGTCTGACCCGATTGGCCACCAGCTTGTGAACCAGGCGCTTGATTACCCGGGGGCAGTCGTTGACCCCGGCCAGCAGCACCGACTGATTGCCCAGGGGGATACCGGCATCGGCCAGCATGGCCAGGGCCTTTTTGGAGCGGGCGGTGATCTCGCGGGGGTGGTTGAAGTGGGTGTTGATCCAGATGGGGTGATGCTTCCGCAGCATGGTCACCAGCTCGGGGGTGATCCGCTGGGGCAGCACCACCGGGGTTCGGGTGCCGATGCGAATCACCTCCACATGTTCGATGGCCCGCAGCTTGGTGAGCAGCCAATCGATCAGCTCGTCGCCCAGCAGGAAGGGGTCACCGCCGGAGAGCAGGACATCCCGGATGGCCGGGGTTCTGGCGATATAGTCGATCCCCTGCTGCATGGTTTCCCGGTTGGGAATCGAGTCGACATCGCCCACCTTGCGCTTGCGGGTGCAATGACGGCAATACATGGCGCAGAGGTTGGAGACATGAAAAAGAACCCGGTCGGGGTAGCGATGGGTGATGCCGGGCACCGGGCTGTCCTGGTCCTCGGCCAGGGGATCGCTGTGTTCACTGGCCCCGATCCGCAGTTCGGCCCGGTCGGGCACCGACTGGCGGAAAACCGGATCATCGGCGAAATTATCGCGGTCGATCAGGGAAAAATAATGGGGGGTGATGGACATGGGGAAACGGGCGGTGGTCTCCTCCAGTTCCCGCCGCTTTTCCGGGGAAAAGGTGACGCCCAGCAGGCGCTCCACCGTATCGATACTCTTGATGGAGTGACGCAGATGCCAGCGCCAGTCCTCCCACTGCTCGGGGGTATGGGCCATGGCTTTGGCGGGGGAGTTTCCTGAATACATGTTGTTGCCTCCTGGTTGCGCGCCGTTGGGCGCCCATCGGCAATCAGCGTAAATCATGGTTGTTTCACGGCTTAAAGCGGACGCGTGCGGCCGGAAAGCCCGGCTGCAGGGGCGAACTGCGCGGAACATAAAAGAAAGGGAACGCCGATGGGGCCTATGGTGCGGTGGATAATTTGTCGTTGATTTGCCAGTAACTATAATCGATTTCGTGCAAAGATGCAAATCGGATCGGAGCCATTGTTTCCTTGTTGCGTCCGCCTGGTTGGAGTAAACTTCATCAGCCCGTTTCACCAACCGCCGACCTGAAACAACTGGGAGGAACCCATGCGTACCTGCAGCCTGCAAGATTTCATGGCCGAACTGGAACCCTGGCTGGACAGTGACCATATCCGGTCCGCCGAGCTCGATCAGCACGACCACCTGATTCTGTACTTTCTCGATGGGATGAAAAACGTTTACGAGATCAGTGACTGCAATCGCCAACAGATCGGCGAGGTGTTGAGCAAACTGCGGCAAAGAGGGATTCCGGTGCAGGAATAGGGCCAACGGCCCGGCGCTTGACCGGGCTGCTAATATCTTGCAATTTTCCCCGTTTCCGACTACTTGTAGGGCGCCCGCTCGGCGGGATTTTGCGTTGTTGCAGGGGGTTGCCAGGCGGACAGCGGCTTCGCCCGGCTTTTTTTGTTATTTTGACCGTCAGCTGATTGGAAACCAAGAGATGATCGATGCTTTACTGCAAAAGGCCGGGTTGGCCGATATCGCCGCCAAGGTCAGGGCCGGCGAGCGTTTGAGCCATGGAGAGGGGGTACGGCTCTACCGCTCCCCCGATCTGCTCCTGCTGGGATACCTGGCCAATCTGGTCCGGGAGCGCAAGAATGGTGATCGGGCCTATTTTATCTATAACCAGCACCTCAACTACTCCAATATCTGCAGCAATCTCTGCAAGTTTTGCGCCTTCGGCAAGGAGAAAGGGGCCAAGCTGGCCTATGAAATGGATATAGACCAGATCCGGCAGAAGATCAGGGCCCGTCTGGCCGAGCCGATCAGCGAGGTCCATGTGGTGGGGGGAATCCACCCCGATCTGCCCTACTCCTACTACCTGGAGATGCTCAGGGCGATCAAGGAGGAGCGGCCCGAGATCCATATCCAGGGCTTCACCTGCGTGGAGATTGCCCATCTGGCCGAGCTCTCCGGCCAGGGGGTGGAGGCGACCCTGCGGGAGCTGATGGCTGCCGGGCTCGATTCGATCCCCGGCGGCGGAGCCGAGGTCTTCAGCCCCCGGATCAGGGCCCTGACCTGCGAGAAGAAGCTCTCCGGTGAGGGCTGGCTGGAGGTGGCCCGGGTTGCCCATGGCCTGGGGCTGCGCAGCAACGCCACCATGCTTTACGGCCATATCGAAACCATCGAGGAGCGGGTGGAGCATCTTTTGATGTTGCGGCAGACCCAGGATGAAACCGGTGGTTTTCTCACTTTTATTCCCCTGGCCTTCCACCCCCGCAACACCCAACTTTCCCAGCTTTCCCGAACCTCGGGGGTGGAGGATCTGAAAAATATCGCCGTGGCTCGGCTGCTCTTGGACAATTTCGATCATATCAAGGCTTACTGGGTGATGATCGGCCCCAAACTGGCCCAGGTGGCCCTGGCCTTTGGGGCCGACGACCTGGACGGGACGGTGAAGGAGGAGCTGATCACCAGCATGGCCGGCGGCGAGGCCGAGCAGGCCATGGCCGACACCGAACTGATCCGCCTGATCCGGGAGGCGGGCCGGGTCCCGGTGCAGCGGGACACCCTTTATCGGCAACTGGTGGAAAGATGAGGACGGCTGAGATCGGCGCCAAGGTACTGGCCGGAGAGCGCCTGACCGCAGCCCAAGCCCTGATCCTGGCCGACCATGGCCAACTGCTGGAACTGGGCCTGCTGGCCGACGCGGTGCGCCAGCGTCTCCATCCCGAGCCCCTGGTCACCTACGTGATCGACCGCAATATCAATTACACCGACATCTGTATTTCGGCCTGTAAGTTTTGCGCCTTTTTCAAGGCCCCGGAAGATGCCGCCGGTTCGGTCCTCAGCCGGGAGGAGTTGGGACGGAAGATCGAGGAAACCCTGGCCTTGGGCGGCAACCAGATTCTGCTCCAGGGCGGCTTGCATCCGGAGCTGCCCCTCTCCTTTTATGAGGAGCTGCTCCGTTTTATCAAGGGTTACGGAGTCCATATCCACGGTTTTTCCCCCCCGGAGATCCACCATTTTGCCCAGCTTGCCGGTTTGAGTACCCGGGAGGTTTTAAGCCGGTTACAGGCCGCCGGGCTTGATTCCATGCCGGGTGGGGGGGCTGAGATTCTCTGCGACCGGGTGCGGCGGGAGATCGCTCCGCGAAAATGCGGCGCCGATCAGTGGCTGGCGATCATGGTCGAGGCCCATCAGTTGGGAATGCGGACCACCGCCACCATGATGTTCGGCCATATCGAAACCATGGCCGAGCGCCTGGAGCACCTGGAGCGGCTGCGCCGGGTCCAGGATCAGACCGGTGGCTTCACCGCTTTTATTCCCTGGCCCTTCCAGCCCGCTAACACCGCGCTGGCCGGCCGGCCCAAGGCCACCGCCTTCGAGTATCTCAAAATGGTGGCCATCAGTCGGATTTTTCTCGATAATGTGGCCAACATTCAGGCCTCATGGGTCACCCAGGGGCCCAAGATCGCCCAGCTTTCCCTCTTTTTCGGCGCCAACGATTTCGGCAGCACCATGATTGAGGAGAATGTGGTGGCCGCCGCCGGAGTCAGCTTTCGCCTGTCGGAAGCGGAGATTCGCCGCCTGGTGGAGGGCGCGGGGTTCACGGTGCGGCGGCGGCGGATGGATTACACCTTGATCGATTGAGTCCCGGCCGTCAGGGCGGGAGTGGAAGATATGGCAACGGAAACACGATATCTTTACCGGGCGCCGCTGGTTCTGCCGGTGATCTCCCCACCCCTGGTTGACGGAGGGGTGCTGACCGCCGATGAACGGGTGCTGGCGGTGGGGCCCTGGGCGGAGTTGCGGGGTGAGGCCGATGAGTCCACCAAGGTGGTGGACTACGATGGTCACGTGCTGCTGCCGGCCCTGGTCAACGCCCACTGCCACCTGGAGTTGGCCCACCTGGATTTTCTGGCCAGGGATTATCAGCCGGACCCCGGTGATATAACCGGCTGGATCAGGCGGCTGCTGGCGGAGCGGGAAAAGTGCGGGGCCATCGCGCCTGAAGACGCGATGCTGGCCATGGCCCGGCTTTTCGCCGGCGGCTGCCGAACGGTGATCGATATCGGCAACGATCCGGCGGGAGCGACGGTGGGGAGAAATTTCCGGGCCCGGCTCCTGTTTCACTTGGAACTGCTGGGGCTGAGCGGGGAGCGGGAGGAAGCCGCCCTGGCCCGGTTGGCCGCTTGTCCCGCCGAGCTTTGCTGCACCGGTCACGCTCCTTACTCCAGCGGGGCTCGGCTGCTGCAAGCCTTGAAGGAGAGAGCCCGGACCGCCGGTTGCCTGTTGCCGATCCATGTGGCCGAATCGGCCGCCGAGGAGGAGTTCCTGCTCAGTGGTGGCGGTCCCATGGCCGATTTTTTACGGGAGCGGGGAGTGGACCTGGCCGCCTTCCCCCCACCGGGCTGTAGTGCCGTGGTTTGGCTTGACAGGCTGGGCCTGCTGGATGAGCGCACCCTCTGCGTTCATGCGGTTCGGGTCAGCCGGGAGGATGTGGCGCTGCTGGCCGACCGTAAGGCCGGGGTCTGCCTCTGCCCCGGGGCCAACCGTTACCTGGGGGTGGGCAAGGCGCCGCTGGAACTGCTGTTGGAACATGGCATGCTGCCGGCTCTGGGGACCGACAGTCCGGCCGGCAACCCCCATTTCTCCCTCTGGCGGGAGATGCAGACCCTGCGGGAAGATCATCCGGCGGTGGCGCCGGCCACGGTGCTGGCCATGGCTTCCCGGGCCGGGGCTCGGCTGGCGGGGCGGGAAAAGGAAACCGGAGTGATCGCCCCGGGCGTTGAATCATCCCTGCTGGCGGTTCCCTGTCCGGCGGCGGGTTGCGACCCCGAGGCGGCCCTGGAATATCTGACCACGGCGGGAAGTGATGTGCGGCTGGAATGGATCGAGTAACGGCGAGCAATAGCCCCGGGGCTGGGGAGGCCGGCGGGATCGTGCGTCTGGGCATGGTCAGTTTTCTCAACACCGCCCCCCTGTACGAAACCTGGAAACGGACGGTGGCGGTGCCCCAGTGGCGGGTGACCGAGGCCCCCCCCGCCACCCTCAACCGCTTGCTTTATGCCGGCGAGCTGGATCTGGGCCTGGTCTCGTCCCATGAGTACGCCAGCCACCCGGAGCAGTATCGGATTCTCAGCGGGTTGGCCATTGCCGCCACCGGGGCGGTGGGCAGTGTTTTCATCTTTTCCCGTTTTCCCCTGGATCAACTGGATGGGCGAAGGTTGCTGCTCAGTTCCCGCTCTCAAACCTCGGTGGGCCTGGCCCGGATCCTGTTGGAGGATCGCTGGCGGGTTGCTCCCCGTTACCGGGTTGGCGATTATCAGGCGGAGAAGGCGGCGGGCCGGGCCGGGGAGTTGGCCGCCCTCCTCTCCATCGGCGACGAGGCCCTGCGGCTGGCCGCGAGCGATGAATTCCCCTACCGTTTCGATCTGGCCGAGATCTGGCACCAGTGGACCGGCCTGCCCTTTGTCTTCGCGATTTGGGCGGTGCGGGAGGAGTTTTGGCGGCAGCGGCCGGAGACGGCGGCCGCGATCCATCGGGAGCTGCTCCGCTGCCAAACCGAGGGGCTTGACGACCTGCCGGCGATCTGCCGGGAGGTGGCTCCCCGGATACCGCTCTCCCAGGAGGCGTGCCGCCGCTATCTGGCCGGCATGAATTATGACTTGAACCGGGAACAGCAGGCCGGTCTGGTCCGTTTTTTTCAGTTACTGATTGGGCGGGGTGAGGTTCCGGCCGCCGCCTTGCCCTTGAAGATCGAGGATCATGGATAATCCAGACGACAAGAAAAAATTTGTAAAGAGCAAGTTCGCTGCCATCAGCTCCCGCTACGACCTGCTCAACTCGGTGCTGAGTTTTCAGGTTGACCGCTACTGGCGTTGGGTGGTGGCCCGGGAGTTGCGCGCCTTTCCCCGCGGGCCGGTGCTGGATCTCTGCGCCGGCACCCTGCCGCTTGCCCTGGAACTGGCCCGCCAGGCCCCGGAAAGGGTGGTGCTGGCCGCCGATTTCTGCGAGGATATGCTGCGGGCCGGCCTGGCCGCCATGGGGCGGGACCGGCGGCGGCAGCGGATTTTGCCCGTGGCCGGGGACGGCGAGCAGCTTCCGGTGATAAGTGACAGTGTCTGGGGGGTGACCGTGGCCTTTGGGGTTCGCAACCTGGCCCGCACCCAGCAGGGGCTTGCCGAGATGCACCGGGTGCTGAAGCCGGGGGGTAAACTGCTGATCCTGGAGTTTTCCCGGCCCCAGAATCCGGTGGTTAAACCGTTGTACAACTTTTATCTCAACCGGGTGCTGCCCAAGATCGCCGGCCTGGTTTCCGGCGACCAGGACGCCTACGAATACCTGGCTTCCTCCATCGCCGCCTTCTACGAACCGGATCAGCTGGCCGCCATGATGGGCGAGGCCGGGTTCGCCACCGTATCTTATCGCCCCCTGACCTTCGGGATCGTCACGGTTTATGTCGGGGTCAAGGGGGAGGGGGGGGGATGAAAAAGATCATTCTGGGGATAACCGGCGCCAGCGGCTCGCTTTACGCCCTGGAATTTCTCCGGATCATGTCCCGGCAGGAGGTCGAGGTTCACCTGGTGATCTCGACGGCCGGCGAGCAGGTGCTTAAGCTGGAGCTGGGGATGGCGCGGGAAGAGTTGGCTACCCTGGTGGCCTGCCAATACCAGATTAATGATTTTGCCGCTCCGATCTCCAGCGGCTCGGCGCTGTTTGCCGGCATGGCGATCCTGCCCTGCAGCATGGGCACCCTGGCGGCGGTGGCCGGAGGGTTGAGCGGCAACCTGATCCAGCGGGCCGCCGATGTGACCCTCAAGGAGCGGCGGCCTCTGGTGCTGGCGGTGCGGGAAACCCCGCTCAATCGGACCCATCTCACCAACATGCTGCGGGCCCATGAGGCTGGAGCCACCATCTGTCCGGCGATGCCGGGCTTCTACCATCGCCCCGCCGATCTGGGCGAGCTGGCCCGGGCCTTTGCCGGGCGGGTGGCGGAGCAGCTCGGGTTTACGGTGCCCGATCTGCCGCGTTGGCAAGGATAAATTCGCGAGGCTGGTTAGTTGCGCAAGATTTGGCTGAAGCTGAAAATTCTGCTGGAGATGATCAAGTTCGAGCACAGCGTGTTCGCGCTGCCCTTTGCCCTGATGGGGGCCTTCCTGGCCCAGCGGGGGGCGCCTGGCCTTGCCGTGCTCTTCTGGCTGATCGTGGCCATGGTTGCGGCCCGCACCGCCGCCATGGGCTTCAACCGCATCGTGGACCGCAAGTTCGATGCCGCCAACCCCCGCACCGCCGATCGGGCCATTCCGGCCGGGGCGGTCAGGCTGGGCGAGGCCTGGGCCATGGTGCTGCTGGCCGCCGCCATCTTTTTCTTCTCCTGCGCCATGCTCAACCCCCTGGCGCTGCTGATCTCTCCCCTGGCTTTGGCCCTGACCTTCCTCTATTCGCTGACCAAACGTTTCACCTGGCTCTGCCACCTGGTGCTGGGGGTGGCCCTGGCCCTTTCCCCCCTGGGGGGCTGGGTGGCGGTGGCCGGGAGCATGGCCGGCTTTCCCTGGCTGCTCTCCTTGGGGGTTCTGCTCTGGGTGGCGGGCTTTGACACGGTTTACGCCTGTCTCGATGCCGAATTCGACCGCGACGCCGGCCTCTATTCGTTGCCGGCCTGTTTCGGGGCCCGGACCGCCTTCCGGCTGGCGATTCTTTTTCATCTCCTGGCCTTTATCTGCTTCGTCGGTACCTGGTGGACCATGGCGCTGCATTACACCTTCGGGCTGGGGCTGCTGATCTCCGCCGCCGCCCTCTTTTACCAGCATCTGGTGGTTGCCCCCGGCGACCTGGCCCGAATCCGACTCTCTTTCTTCACCTTGAACGGCCTGATCAGTCTGGTGATGTTTGCCGCCACCTGGTTGGCCCTGGCCGTGGGAGGCTAGCGGTGCTCAAGGGGTATCCCGTCCTGCTGGTGGTCCGGTCGGTGATCCAGGAGCTCAGTCATCTCCCCGATGAGCGCCGAACGGAAATGATCACCGGTCTGCGCCGGGCCCTGGCCGTCGGAGGAGTGGAGGCGGCAGACAGCACGGCGGATCTGCTGCTCTTCAATTATGACAATCCCCTGACCGCGGTCACCGTTCTCTGCGAACATCTGACAAAAATCCGCAAAAAATATGGGTGGGGCGCCAAAAACTCCCCCCTGCCGTTGCAATTGGTGGTCCACTTGGAGAGCCGGAACGAAGCGGCGCCTTCTTTTCGCTTTATCAATGCCTCGGCCTGGGATCAGCTGGCCCCGGACAAGCTTTATCTTTCCCGGGCCCTTAAACTGCAGTGGGAAAAGCTTCTCCAGGGGCGCCAGGTTCCCCCCCACCAAATGGGGGAGGGGGCCGGGGAGTTTACCGTCCTGGAGTTTGCCCGGCCCGAGTCCCTGCGGCGGAAAAGGCTTTTCCCCCACCGGACCCTGCTGGCCGCTAAGGGCAGGGAGAATATCTGTTTCTATTGTGGTCTGCGCGACCACCATCCGTCGAAATGTCCGGCCAAACGGCTCAATATGGCGACCTTCTCCCTGCCCGACGTCGGTTACCAACCCCTGCCGGCCCTGGTCGAGAACTTCCAGGCCGCCCTGGTCGGCCGCCAAGAGCTGGAGGCCCTGCTGACCGCCGGGCTGGAGTTGGCCCAGCTGCGCAAAAATCCCCCCTTGCAGGCCCTGGTCTCCTTCTATGATCTGCTCGCGGTCTATCAGCCCCGCTATCTTGACCATATCGCCTTCACCATCCATTCGGTCTGGCCCGGTCTGGGCAAGGCCCAGGTCAAGCTGGAGAACAGGAATCTGCGGATGGGCCTGGATTGTCTGCGGGTGGGACAACTGGAGCGGGCCCGTAATCTGCTGCTGGCCGAAAATCAGGCCATGGGGGGCAAGCAGTTCTGCGCCACGATTGGTCTGGCTTTTGTCGCCCTGGAGCGAGGCCGGTTCGAGGAGATGGGGCACCACCTTCAACTCGCCGCCAGTCTGGCCGAGGTGGAAAAGGAGAAGATCTATTCCGCGCTGCTGTTGGCTCGCTATCACGATCTGGCCGGTAATCTCTGGAAAGCCGAGCAGGCTCTGCAGGCCATGGTCGATCTCTATGTCGATTGCCATGAGATCGTTTATCGCCGCATCCAGACGGCGGTTCGCCGGGGGCAGGGGGTGGAGGAGACGCTGCGGCTCAGCTCCGGGCTGGCGGGGGCCAGCCGGCTCTACTTCATGAACCTGCTGCTGGACCCAAGCCTGTTGCCCATCGAGGGGTTGCTCGATGATCTGCTCGGCAACCATTTGCGCCGGGTGGAAACCCGGGCCGAGGAGGAGCTGGCGGCGGCGACCAAAGAGTATGAGCGCCTGGGGAAGTGGTTTGATGGCGAGGACGAGGATTATCAGAAAAATTTCCAGGTGTTGGAGCGGTTACAGCGGCAGCATCAACGGCGCTCATATTACGACCTGGCCGATGTGAGCGAAAAGAGCCGGGCTTTACGGCAGGGGGGGCCGCGCCTGCAGGAGGAAAAACTGGATGGTCTCAATGAGCAGATCGACCAGGCGGTTTTGGAATGGGACGGTTTGCAGACCTATTGGCAGGATTACCCCTATAAGTCTTTCTGGCGCTTGGCGGAAAAGAGGTTGCGGGCAACGCGCCGGATGCTGGTGGAGGCCCGGGGGGTGGCGGCGGAAAGCCTCAGGAGGGGCCGAGAGAAGCTGGCGACGGCCGAAGAGCGGCTTAAAGAGTTTGTCCCCCTGGTCAAACGGATGGAGCGCCTGCGGCTGCTGCTGGACAGCCTGGGGGTATTTGCCGGTCGCCTGCTGGTGGTGGAACTGGCGGTCAGCGCTCTGCTGCTGGTGCTTTATCCCCTTGTCACCTTGGGGCTGGTTGATCAGCTGGGGGAGGAGATTGTCCGGCTGGTTCGGGACCCGGTTATCCAGAAAAGGATACTATTTGTCGCCAATCTGCTGGTGGCGCCATTGATCGCCTTTGGCCTGACGGTGCGCCGGCTGCTGCCCTGAATGGCCGCCGTCGGCTAGGAGATGATGAAGCCGGCGTAACCCACCACCTGCTCCAGATCGCCGCTAACCGCTCCGGAGTCACAGTAGCGAACCAGCTCGGCCCGGCTGGCCCCCAGCTCCTGGGCGGCGATCAGGGTGATAACGGTGGGGATGACGCCGCACATGCTGATCCGGTGGGCGGCCACGGTCTGGTAAAGTCCTTCCGGATCAAGGGCCAGCACCCGGTCGATGGCCAGGCGGTCCTTGGCGCTGGCACTGGCCCGGCTTTCATAGTGGCTCATGTCGCTGCTGGCGGCCAGTAGTACCGGTTGTCGGTGGGCGCGGATCGCCGCGGCCAGGCCGCGACCGGCCCGCCGGCAAAAAGAGAGATCGCTGCGGGCCAGGCAGATGGGCACGATCCGCAGGTCGGCCTGCCGATAATGGAGAAAGGGGACCAGCACCTCCAGGGAGTGTTCCTGGCGGTGGGCCAGCGGGTCGGGGCTGAAATCGGGACAGTGGGCCAAAACCGCCGCCGCCAGCTTTTCCTCGATCGGCACCATTCCCCAGGGCATCTCCCAGGTCCCGCGGTCCATCAGGGACGCCGGGGCGCCTAAACCTTGGTGGTTGGGCCCCAGGATGATCACCTCCGGCGGGATCTCGGCCCGGGCCGCGGTCTCCCCGGCCACTCTCCCCGAATAAACGTAGCCGGCATGGGGCATTACCAGGGCCAGGGCTTTCCGGGGATGGGGATGGTCGGGGGTCAGCTCCCGGAGCAGCCTGTGCAGGGTTTCCGGTTCGCCTGGATAAAACTGGTGGGCCACCGCCGCTTTTCTGAGCATTGCCTTCTCCCCCTGGATGCCGGATTGTTCTTGCCGGAGGCTACTGGATATCCCAGACGGTGCCCTGGGGCCCGTCCTTGATGGCGATGCCCCAGGCCAGCAACCGATCCCGGACCCGGTCGGCTTCGGCCCAGTTTTTAGTTTGGCGGGCCGTCAGCCGCTGCTGCAGCAATGTTTCGATCTCCGCCGGCTCGATGCCCAGGGCCGCCAGTTTCCGTTGCCGCCGCCGCTGCAGATATTGCTGGGGCTCCTCCCGCAACAGACCGAGAATTCCGGTCAGTTCCCGGATGGTGGCGGCGGCGTTTTGCAGCAGGTCCAGGTCGGCGGTCGCCGGTGCCGCGGGCAGGGCCTGGTGGATCTTGTTGATGATCTTGACCGCGTCGAAGATCCGCCCCAGGGCCAGGGCGCTGTTGAAGTCGATATCCATGGCCTGGGTGAAGGCGGTGGCAAGCTGGGCCAGCTTATCCCGGTCCTTGGCGTTTACCACCGAGGGGGCCTGGGGGTCGCCGGCGGTCGGCAGATCGGCCAGGGCGGCCAGGGCGGCGTAAAGCCTGGTCAGTCCCGCCTCGGCATCGGCCATGGCCGCCTCTGAATAGTCCAGGGGGTTGCGATAGTGGGTGGAGAAGACCAGCAGTCGCAGGGCTTCCGCCGGATAGCGGCTCAAGACGTCACGGATGGTAAGAAAGTTGCCCAGGGACTTGGACATCTTTTCATCCTTGATGGTCACAAAGCCGTGGTGAATCCATAGCTTGGCAAAAGGCTTGTCGGTGGCTCCCTCGCTCTGGGCGATTTCGTTTTCGTGGTGGGGGAAGACCAGGTCCTTGCCGCCGCCGTGGATATCGAAGGTGTCCCCCAGGTACTTGCGGCCCATGGCCGAGCATTCGATGTGCCAGCCGGGCCGGCCCGGCCCCCATGGGCTTCCCCAGGCGGGCTCTCCCGGTTTGCTCCCCTTCCAGAGGGCGAAATCCATCGGGTCTTCCTTCTTTTCGTTGACCGAGACCCGGGCCCCGGCCTGCATATCCTCCAGGGCCCGGCCGGAGAGGGCCCCATAGTCGGTAAAGTTCCGGACCCGGAAGTAAACGTCGCCATCCAAGGGATAGGCCAGGCCCTTGGCGATCAGCTCTCCGATCAGGTCGATCATCTCCGGCAGGTGCTCGGTGGCCAGCGGCTCCAGGGTGGGGGGAGCGGTGCCCAGGGCGGCCATGTCCTCGTGGAACAGGCGGATGAAGCGTTGGGAAAGCTCCTCGCAGGTGGTCTGCTGCTCCCGGGCCCTCTTGATGATCTTGTCGTCGATGTCGGTAAAGTTGCGGACGAAGGTTACCCGGTAGCCCCGATAACGCAGGTAGCGGTAGATCAGGTCAAAGACCAGGGCCGAACGGGCATGGCCGATATGACAGTAGTCGTAGGCGGTGATCCCGCAGACGTACATTTTAACATGTCCCTCTTCCAGGGGCTGGAGCGGTTCCTTGCGGTTGGTTTTGGTGTTGTGGATCAGAATCGGCATGAGCGGTCCGGGTTATGATTTGGTTAATCGAGCCAGCTTTTAACGTTTGGCCATCGGGGGTTTTGTGCTATATATAACCTCTTTACCCCTGAAAAGCCAACCTGGTGAATATGGATACCATGACTTTACTGGAACAGACCGCTCTTGCCAACGGCTTGCAGCTCTCATTTTATGATGCTTCCCGGCCGTTGGCCGGGGATCGCTGGCTGGTGGAGCTGCGTTGCGAGGTTCTTTGCCCCGTCACCGACCAGCTCTCGGCCGGGCAGCCGACGGAGGCCGATCCCGAGTTGCGGGCCGCCATCCTGGAACGGCTGGGGGATCAGCTGCGGCTCCAGGTCTCTCGTACCCGGAATTTCATCGATCAGCACGAACGGGTGCAGGTCCTTGAGCAGCTGTTGGCCGCCCTCAAGGCCCATGTGCTGGATTATTTCGCCAAACCCACTTTCCCGGACCGCCTCTATCAGGAGAGCTGGCGGCGGCTGCGCCAGGAGTGTCTTAATGATCTGAACCGGCGGCAGCTGGCGGCGGAAACCGACGATGATCAGGGACCAAGTGATTTTTCCGCCCTGTTCAGGGATTGAGTGCGGCCGGCGCCGGTGATGATTAGCCCTTGACAAAACAGGGTGATGGCATAATACTCGCTCTTTTTTTTAAGAGGTCGCGGAGAAAAGGTTGCGTTGAGCTGTCCCGCCTTTTCGCGGCTGAATCGCTTTTTTATCTAATTTTTCCGGGGAAAATTTAATGAAAGTACTGATCAGTGACAACCTGGCGCCGGTGGGGGAGAAAATTCTGCGGGACGCCGGACTGGAGGTTGATGTTCGCACCGGTTTGAGTCCGGAGGAGTTGGCCCAAGTGATCCCCGCCTATGACGGCCTGGTGATTCGCAGTGCCACCAGGGTGACCGCCGAGATCATTCAGGCAGCGGAAAAGCTGCGGGTAGTGGGCCGGGCCGGCATCGGTCTCGATAACGTTGATATCCCCGCCGCCAGCCAGAAAGGGATTGTGGTGATGAACGCCCCGGACGGCAACGCCACCACCGCCGCCGAACACGCCGTGGCCATGATGATGTCCCTGACCCGCAATGTCCCCCAGGCCACCGCCTCCATGAAGGATGGCAAGTGGGAAAAGAAGAAGTTTCAAGGCCGTGAGGTGACTGGTAAAACCGTGGGGGTGGTGGGGATCGGTCGGATCGGCCGGATTTTTGCCGAGCGAGCCCAGGGATTGCGGATGAAGGTTATCGCCTTTGATCCCCACATGCCCAAGGAGATCGTGGAGAAAATGGGGGTGGAGCTGGTCTCCCTGGATGAGCTTTGCCGCCGCTCCGACTATATCTCCGTTCACGTGCCCCTGACCCCGGAGACCAAGCATGTGCTGGGGGCCGAGCAGTTCAAGCTGATGAAGCCCGATGCCATGCTGGTGGATTGCGCCCGCGGCGGGGTGGTGGATGAAAAGGCCCTCTATGAGGCCCTGAAAAACGGAACCATCCGCGGGGCCGCCCTGGACGTTTTCGAAGTCGAGCCCACCAACCATGAAAACTGCCCCCTGCTGGGGCTGGATAATTTCATCTGCACCCCCCACCTGGGCGCCTCCACCGCCGAAGCCCAGGAGAACGTGGCGGTGGCCATCGCCGAACAGGTGGCCGATTACCTGCTCAACGGCACCGTGGTCAACGCGATCAACGTACCTTCGGTCAGTGCCGAGGTGCTGGCCCATGTCGGCCCCTATGTCACCCTGGCCGAGATGATGGGCGCCCTCCACATGCAGATCGCCAAAGGCGGGGTGGAAGAGATCAATATCGAGTATTGCGGTGATCTGGCCGAGCAGACCACCACCTCCATCACCGTGGCCTTCCTCAAGGGTCTGTTCTCTCCCATCCTCAAGGAGGCGGTCAACTATGTCAACGCGCCGCTGATTGCCAAGGAGCGGGGGATCAGGGTGGTGGAATCCAAAACCGAGCGTTCCGATGACTTCCTCAATCTGATGTCGGTGAAGGTTCGGACCGACCAGGGTGAGAACGTCCTGGCCGGGACAGTGTTCGGCAAAAAGGAACCGCGGCTGGTGCGTTTCAACACCTTCCGGCTGGAGGCTCTGCCCAAGGGCCCGATGCTGCTGGTTTACAACAACGATGTGCCCGGGGTGATCGGGCGCCTGGCCACCGCCATCGGCAATGCCGGGATCAACATCGCCCGGATGACCGTGGGACGCGAACAGGACTCGGGCCGCAATATCATTCTGCTCAACACCGACAACCTGGTTGCCAGGGAGCTGCTGGAGCAGGTGCGGGCGCTGGATAATATCAACGACGCCATGGTACTGGATCTGCCCTAGTCCCATGGCAAAGGGAGGGGGATGATGGTTGACTCCAACGAACAGCGGCCCTGTCCGCCGGGCCGGGTCCGCAAAGATGGCAAGTGCGTGCTGCCGGAGGTGACCTTCACCACCCTGGTGATCTCGCTGAACAATTCGGCCCTCCTCCATCTGGGGGAGCTGGCCGATCCCAATAGCGGCAAGCTGGAGCGGGATCTGGTACTGGCCAAGCATGTCATCGACACCTTGCGGTTGCTCCAGGAGAAGACGGCGGGCAATCTGACCACCAAGGAGGCTGATCTGCTGGAAAACATTCTTTATGACCTACGGATGCGCTATGTCCGGCAAACCCGCTGACGGCGGCGATTCCCTCCAGCTGTTCGCCCCGGCCAAGGTCAACCTTTCCCTGCGCATCCTGGGTCGGCGCCCCGACGGTTACCACCAGCTTGAGTCGTTGATGCTGAAGCTGGCCTTTGGCGACCGGCTCACCCTGGCCCCTGTCTCTGGACCGGGGCTCTGGCTGCATTGCCCCGGCAGTGATCTGCCGGAGGATGGCGACAACCTGGTTTATCGGGCGGCGGCCCGCTTTTATGAGGCTGCCGCTCTGGAGCCGGCCCTCAAGATCACCCTCCATAAGCGGATTCCCGTGGCGGCGGGTCTGGGTGGGGGCAGCAGTGACGCCGCCGCCGTTCTTCGCGGTCTTGATCAACTTTATCCCGCCGCCCTGACCTCGGCAACCCTGGCGGAGCTGGCCCGCTCCCTGGGAGCCGATGTGCCCTTTTTTCTGCAGCAAGCGCCGGCGGCCTGGGCCCGGGGAATCGGCGAGATTCTGAGCCCGGCTTCGATCCCGCCGGGGATCGCCCGACTGCTGCTGGTCAACCCCGGTTTCGCCGTCTCCACCAAGTGGGTTTACGAGTCCGCCAACTTTCCATTGACAAAACAGGCCGATCCCTTTAATTTAACCGGCTCTTTAACGGCCGGTGAGGAGGGGTGGGGCTCCCTGGTGAATGATCTGGAGAGGGTGACCATCACCCGTTACCCCCAGTTGGCCGAGATCAAGGCCGAGCTGCTGGCTGCCGGCGCCGACGCGGCCTTGATGGCCGGCAGCGGCCCCACGGTTTTCGGCACTTTCAGCCAAGGTGAGGCGGCCGCCGCCTGTGAGGCCGCCATGCGGGGCCGTTATCCGCTGGTGTGTAATACTGAACCCTTGCCCCCTGCGGGGGTTGAATAAAAGGCAGCATCCCAGTTCGGCCGTGCTGGGCCGTCGAGCGACTGTAAAATGGGGCGTCGTCAAGCGGTAAGACACAAGACTTTGACTCTTGCATTCGCAGGTTCGAATCCTGCCGCCCCAGCCATTTTTTAGCTGCAGGCCAGCCGGGTGCGGGTGGCCTCTTATCCGAAAAGGAGAGGATCCTTGGCTGTCAACGAGATGAAGATTTTTGCCGGCAACGCCAACCCGGCCCTGGCCGAGAGCATTTGTGCCTACCTGAACACTCCCCTTTCCAAGGCGGAAGTTCGGCGGTTCAGTGATGGGGAGATATTTGTCGAAATCGGCGAGAATGTCCGGGGGCGGGATGTGTTTGTGATCCAGCCCACCTGCCCGCCGGTCAACGACCACCTGATGGAGCTGATGATCATTGTCGATGCCCTGCGGCGGGCTTCCGCCCGGCGGATCACGGCGGTGCTGCCCTATTACGGGTACGCCCGCCAGGATCGCAAGGTGGCCCCCCGGGTGCCGATCACCGCCAAGGTGGTGGCCGAGATGCTGATGGTGGTGGGGGTGCGCCGGGTGCTGACCATGGATCTCCACGCCGGTCAGATTCAGGGGTTTTTCAACATTCCGGTGGATAACCTGTTTGCCGCCCCGGTGCTGTTGGATTATCTCACCCATCACGTTGATGTCTCGCAGGTGGTGATGGTCTCACCCGACGCCGGGGGAGTGGAGCGGACCCGGGCTTTTGCCAAGCGGCTTAACGCCTCCCTGGCCATCGTCGATAAGCGGCGGGAGCGGGCCAACGAGTGTGAGGCGATGAGCGTGATCGGCGACGTGAAGGGCAAGGTTGCCGTGTTGCTCGATGATATGGTGGATACCGCCGGTACCCTCTGCTCGGCGGCCAACGTCCTGATCGATTCCGGGGCCACCGAGGTGATCGCCTGTTGCTCCCACGGGGTTCTCTCCGGTCCGGCCATTGAGCGTCTGGAAAAATCCCGGATCAAGAACCTGGTGGTCACCGACAGTATCCCCCTGCGGGGGGCCGCGCGGGAATGCGCCAAAATCAAAGTGCTTTCGGTTAATAAGTTGCTGGCGGAGGCGATCCGCCGCATCCATTCCGAGGATTCGGTAAGTTCGCTGTTTGTATAGGTTGCGTTTTTAACGGAAATTTCACTATGCCGGCGCGATTGCCGGCAGATCAGATTAAAGGGCTGACTTAAAGTATTGCGAGGAGGAACACCATGTTGCAAGTTGATATCGCGGCGGAGAAGCGTGACCATTATGGCAAGGGCGCGTCCCGCAGCCTGCGCCGGGCCGGACGGACCCCGGCGGTGCTTTACGGCCCCAGGCAGCAGACCCCCCAGGCCTTGAGCCTGGATACCCATGCCTTCACCAAGGCCCTCTTTTCGGTCCATCGCCGTAATTCGGTGATCAACCTGGAGGTGGTCGACGGCGGTTCCAGCACCGTTTATCACGTGGTAACCCGGGAGATTCAGACCGACCCCATCGTCGACAACGTCCTCCATGCCGATTTTTATGAGATCTCCCTGGATGAACCGCTGGTTTTTCAGGTTCCCTTGCGCTACAAGGGCAAGGCCAAGGGGGTGGAGATGGGTGGTGAACTGGAGACCTCCATGGAGAAGGTTTCCCTCAAGGGCAAGGCGCTGGATATCCCCGACTTCGTTGAGGTCGATGTGGCTCCCCTGGGGCCCAACTCCAAACTGACCTGCGGCGAGCTGCCTTTGCCCGCCGGGGTTGAACTGGTCGGCAAGAGCGACGCGGTCTGTGTGGCCGTGGTGGGCGGCATCGAGTAACCAGGATGCGGCTTTTACTGGGGCTGGGTAATCCCGGCCCCGAGTACCACCATACCCGCCATAACGTCGGTTTTCTCTTCCTTGATTTCCTGGCCAGCCGCCATGGCATCTCTTGGAAAAGGGAGGGAAAATGGGAGGCCGGGGTGGGTAAGGGGGAGCTCTGGGGCCAGCAGGTTTTGCTGGCCAAACCCCTGACCTTCATGAATCGCAGCGGTCTGGCCGCAGCCCGGATCGCCAATTTTTACCGGTTGGAGCCCTCCCGACTGGTGGTTTTTCACGATGAGCTGGATCTGCCCTTTGGCAGTTGCCGGGTGGCCCAAGGGCGGGGAGCCGGGGGGCATAATGGTATTCGCTCCTTGATGGAACATCTGGGCAGCCGTGATTTTGTTCGCTTCCGAATCGGAGTGGGCAGACCCCGGGGCGAACTGCCCGCCGCCGGCTATGTTCTCGCCCCTTTTGCTCCCTCCGAGCGGGATCGCCTGGAGCGGCTCTTTGTTTTTCTGGCGGAGGGGGTGCAGCTTTTGCTGCAGCGTGATGAAAAAGCGGCGATGAACCTGATCAACGCCTCCCCCGCTTGGCCCAGCGAAGAAGGCCTTTAGGACCGGTCGCTCTCCCCCTCCGTCATTCCCTCCTTAACTCAGATTTGATAATTCCCGTCTTACGTGTTATAATCGGTTTTCCTTTTTTCCGGGACGGGGAGATTATGCCCAGTCGGCAAACAGGATTACTGGTTTGGGGGGGTGAGGATCATGAGTATGGCTTTGGGTGTGTTTCGTGTTGGTGATATGGCGGTTTACCCGGCCCATGGGGTCGGCAAGATCGAGTCTATTGAGTCGAGGTGCATCGGGGAGCTGGAACAGTCCTTTTATGTGATGCGGATTGTCGATTCCAACATGACCGTGATGATTCCCACCAAGAGCTGCAAGACGGTGGGCCTGCGCAACATCATCTCCGCCGGGGATGTGAAAAAGGTTTTTGATATTCTCAATGAACGCGGCATGGAGCCGGAATCCCAGCCGTGGAACCAGCGCTACCGCGAATATATGGGCAAGATTAAAACCGGTTCGGTTTTTGAGATTGCCGCGGTACTCCGCGACCTGCTCCTGTTGCGTGAGGACAAGGAGCTTTCCTTTGGTGAGCGCAAAATGGTGGATACCGCCAAGAGCTTGCTGATCAAGGAGATCGCCCTGGCCAAAGAGACCCAGGAAGAGCAGGTGGCGGCCAGCATCGACCGGATCTTTTCCTGATTTGTCATGGTGGTGTCGGCCCCCTCTGCATGTGACCTCGAAAGAATTTCCATCATTTGAATTTGTGGTGCCGCCGCCGGCGGCGGGAAGGCGCCTGGATCTTTTTCTGGCCGAGTCTTTGGCCGGCCAGGAGTTGACCCGTTCCCGCCTGCAGGCCCTGATCCGTCAGGGATTGGTGGAGCTCTGCTCTCCGGCGGCCGGTGCCGCCGGTTTTCCGAGCACCTCACCCAAGGCCGGGACTTTGCTCAAGGTGGGGGATCGGGTAAAGGTACGGGTGCCGCCGCCGGCCCCGGTGGAGTTGGTCGCCGAGGAGGTCCCTTTCGCCATCCTCCACGAAGATGAAGATATTCTGGTCCTGGCCAAGCCGCCGGGGGTGGTGGTCCATCCCGCCGGGGGGCACTGGCAGGGAACCCTGGTCCATGGCCTGCTCCATCACTGCCGTGACCTTTCCGGGATCAGCGGCGAATTGCGCCCCGGAATTGTCCATCGCTTGGACAAGGACACCTCGGGCTGCCTGGTGGTGGCCAAAAATGATCGCGCCCATCGGGAACTGATACGCCAATTTAAAAGCCAGGCGGTGGCCAAAAAATACTGGGCTTTGTTGACCGGGGTAATGAGGGGCGAACAGGGTCGAGTTGATCTTCCCATTGGCCGTCATCCGGTGCGGCGCAAGAAGATGGCGGTGCGGCCCGAGGGGGGCAGGGCGGCCGCGACCGGCTGGCGGGTGTTGGAGCGGTTTCCCGCCGGCTATACCCTGGTGGAGTTGAATTTGGAAACCGGGCGAACCCACCAGATCAGGGTCCATATGGCGGCCCTGGGCCACCCGGTGGCCGGAGACCCTCTTTATGGCAAGGGTGGTGACCGGGATCGCCGTTTCGGGATAAACCGGCAATGGCTGCACGCCTTGCGCCTGGCCTTCAATCACCCCCGCAGCGGCGAAAGATTGGAGTTTAACGCCCCGCTGTGCCCCGATCTGGAGGCGGTGTTAAGCAGTTTGCGAGCCGCCACCCGCCCCGGCGGCCCCCATCTTACGGGGCAGTCCCGATGAAAAAACCTTCCCGGTGGCGGCGGCACTTGGTGGCAATCACCGGCGGGATCGCCTCGGGCAAAAGCCGGGTGACCCGTCGGCTGGCCCAGGCCCACGGTTTGGCGACCATCGATGTCGATCAGTTGGCCCGGGAGCTGTTGCGGCCCGGCCAGGCCGGATGGCTGGCCCTGGAGGGCCGTTACGGCTCTCGTTTCTGGGGGGCCGCTGCAACCCTGGATCGCTCCCGGCTGCGGCGGGCCATTTTTGCCGATCCCTCCTTGCGGGCGGAGATCGATCAGCTGCTCCACCCCTTGATCCGGGAAGCGATGCTGGCCGAGGTCGCCCGGTTGAATCCGGGGGGCCGGGAGCGGATCCTGGTGGAGGTGCCCCTGCTCTATGAGGCCGGCTGGGCCGATGATTTTTCCCGGGTAATTGTGGTTTGGGCCCCGGAAGAGGTCTGTCTGGCCCGTTTGCTCCAGCGCGACGGGGTGAGCCTGGCCGAGGCCAGGGCGGCGGTGGCGGCCCAGATGCCCTTGAGGGAAAAGGCCGCGCGGGCCGATCTCCTGATCGATAACTCCGGTCCCTGGGAAGCAACCTGCCGGCAACTGGAAAAAATTGAGAAAATAATCGAAAATTCTTGACAGTGGGACCCGAAGCCAATACTATCCCGCCTAATCCGCCGATCACTGGCGGTTATTCTGTTCTTTCCCCGGGCATAAACGGTATTCAGGACTTGGTCGGCACTGCGGTCGCCAGTCGGCACGGTTGTCAATCATCGACCCTGTCTGTGCAGGTCCATAACGTTTTTTCCATGGTATAAATCCGGATATTTCGTAATGCAATCCTTGTGGCCCGGTCATCTGTGCGGGGCTGCCTGCCAATTAACACACACACTATTGCTTAAAATTAAGTCTGTTGCCTTGCTGCCCCCACGGGGTTTCGGTCGTTGCGGTGAATCCGGCGCGCTCTTCTCTCTGTTTTTCTTGTCCGGAGAGGCAAGGAGGGGAACCACGGCTAACCAACAATTATAACCAGTCAAAGCCTGATCGGCAGGATCGCCGATGACTACAGAGGGAGAGTAAAAGTTCATGAATCTCGGGGAATTGAAGCGTAAGAAAATTGCCGAATTGACCAGTATTGCCAAGGGGATGAATATCGAAGGCTATACCGCCATGCGCAAGCAGGAGCTGATTTTTGCCATCCTGCAACAACAGGGCTCCTCCTCCGGCAAGAACGGCGACAACTACGGCGGCGGGGTGCTGGAGGTGCTGCCCGACGGCTTTGGTTTTCTCAGGGCTCCCGATTACAACTATCTGCCGGGCCCCGATGATATCTATGTGTCCCCCTCCCAGATTCGGCGGCTCAACCTGCGGACAGGTGATACCGTGGAGGGTCCGGTGCGCTCCCCCAAGGAGGGTGAGCGCTATTTCGCCCTGCTCAAGGTGGATAAGGTCAACTTCGATCCACCCGAAATGGCCCGCGACAAGACCCTCTTCTCCAACCTGACTCCCCTTCACCCCAACCAGCGGATTCGCCTGGAGCGGGAGTCGGACAACTACTCCATGCGGATCATGGACATGATGTCTCCCATCGGCAAGGGCCAGCGCGGTTTGATCGTCGCCCCGCCCCGCACCGGCAAGACCGTTCTGATCACCGATATCGCCAACAGTATCACCAGGAACCACCCGGAGATCATCCTGATCGTGCTGCTGATCGACGAGCGGCCCGAGGAGGTCACCGACATGGCCCGCAGCGTGACCAACGCCGAGGTGATCAGTTCCACTTTCGACGAGCCGCCCCAGCGCCATATCCAGGTGGCCGAGATGGTTCTGGACAAGGCCCGGCGGCTGGTGGAACACAAAAAGGACGTGGTTATCCTGCTGGACAGCATCACCCGGCTGGCCCGGGCCTATAACACGGTGGTTCCCCCCAGCGGCAAGATCCTCTCCGGCGGGGTTGATTCCAACGCCCTGCATCGGCCCAAGCGTTTTTTTGGCGCCGCCCGCAATATCGAGGAGGGTGGTAGCCTGACCATCATCGCTTCGGCCCTGATCGAAACCGGCAGCCGGATGGATGACGTGATCTTCGAGGAGTTCAAGGGCACCGGTAATATGGAGATCGTGCTGGAACGTAAACTGGCCGATCGGCGGATCTTTCCTTCCATGGATATCACCAAGTCGGGTACCCGCAAGGAGGATCTGCTGCTCGATCCCGAGGAGATGAACAAGATCTGGATTCTGCGCAAGCTGCTCTCCTCGATGAACCCGGTGGATGCCATGGAGTTTCTGCTGGACAAGATGAAACGCACCCGCTCCAACGAGGATTTCTTTGCCTCCATGGTCAGCAGCAGCGGAAACTAGCCGGAGCGACTTCACCTTTTACTTGTATTGTTTGCCAAAAAGGGTATAATCACCTGTTTTTATCACTATTGCCCTTAATTTTGCTCAACTCAGCGGAGGTTCATGGCCATGAAGGAAGGTATCCATCCTGAATATCATAAAATCAAGGCGTCCTGCGCCTGTGGCAACGAGGTTGAGATCGGCTCGGTTCTGGATGAGGTGAGGGTGGAGATCTGCTCGGCCTGCCACCCCTTCTTCACCGGTAAACAGAAGCTGATCGACTCCGCCGGCCGGGTGGAAAAATTTCTCAAGAAGTATGGCAGAACCCTGGACAAGTAGCTTGCCGTTCAGTGGTATCTGGAGCGCCCCCTGGTGGTGCCGGCGGTTGCCGGCAGTCGGCCACGGGGCGTTTTTTTGTCGTCAGTTTGAATACCCCCCTGTGAAGATATGTTTGAACAGCTTGCCGATATAGCCGAACGCAAAAGAGACCTGGAGAATCGTCTGGCCGATCCGGGGCTGATGGGTGATCCCGCCCGTTTTCAGGCCCTGGCCAAAGAGCACTCCCAGGTGACCCGGCTGGACGCCCTCTACGCCGATTACCTCAAGGCGAAACGGGATCTGGCCGCCAATCGTCAGTTGCTCCAGGAGGAGGATGACGAGGAGATTCTGGCCATGGCCCGGGTCGAGAGCGAGGAGTTGCGCGTCCGAATCGAGACCCTGGATAAGGAGCTGCGGCTGGCCCTGTTGCCCAAAGACCCCAACGACGAGAAAAATACCGTGCTGGAGATTCGAGCCGGCACCGGTGGCGACGAGGCGGCCCTGTTTGCCAGTGATCTTTTTCGGATGTATGGTCGTTATGCCGAGGATCAGGGCTGGAAGGTGGAGGTGTTGAGCAGTAATCCCATCGGGATCGGCGGCTACAAGGAGATTATCGCCCTGGTCAGCGGCGACCGTGTTTACAGCCGTTTGAAGTATGAATCGGGTGTCCATCGGGTCCAGCGGGTGCCCGATACCGAGACCCAGGGACGGGTGCATACCTCGGCGGTGACGGTGGCGGTACTGCCCGAAGCCGAGGAGGTGGAGTTGAAGATCAACCCCGCCGAACTGAAATTTGACGTCTTTCGCTCCTCCGGTCCCGGCGGCCAGAGCGTAAATACCACCGATTCGGCGGTGCGGGTCACCCACCTGCCCACCGGTCTGGTGGTCAGTTGCCAGGATGAGAAATCCCAGCACAAGAACAAGGCCAAGGCCCTGCAGGTCCTCCGGGCCCGCCTCCTGGACCGCCTCCAGCAGGAGCAGCATGACAAGATCTCGTCGGACCGGAAGAGTCAGGTGGGCAGCGGGGATCGCAGCGAGAGGATTCGCACCTACAATTTTCCCCAGAACCGGCTCACCGACCATCGCATCAACCTCACCGTTTATCGGCTGGATGAGGTGATGCTTGGCCGTCTCGATGAAGTGATCGAACCCCTGATGCTTCATCATCAAACCGAGGCCCTCAAGCAGCACTGATGACCGGGGAGGCCGCGCCATCGCCGCCCTTCGTGGCGGCTCCGGGGGCCACGGTCGGGGAGTTGCGAGGCCTGATCATCGCCTGCTGGCGCCAGGCCGGGATTGAAGAGGCGGCCCGGGAGGCGGATCTGCTGCTGGCCTGGCTGCTGGGTTGCGACCGGGCCGGTTTGATCCTGGCCGGCGAGCGACCGGTCGCCCCCGGCCAGTTGGCCCTCCTGGAGCAGCTGGTCAGGCGCCGGGCCGGGCGGGAGCCCATCGCGTACCTTTTGGGCGAGTGGGAGTTCTGGTCCCTGCCTTTTCGGGTGGGGCCGGCGGTCTTGATTCCCCGCCCCGAAACGGAACTACTGGTGGAAGAGACCCTCAAGTTCGCCCGGCAATCCTCAGCCCATCATGGCGGGACCATCAATATTCTCGATCTGGGCACCGGCAGCGGGGTGCTGGCCGTGGTTTTGGCCCGTGAACTGCCCCAGGCCAGAGTTGTTGCCGTGGACCGCTCCCCCGCCGCCCTGGCCATTGCCCGTGGCAACGCCCACCGGCACGGCGTGGAGAACAGAGTGGCCTGGCTGGCCGCCGACTGGCTGAGTGCTTTCGGTCCCCAAACCCCGCCCTTTGATCTGGTGGTCAGCAATCCGCCCTATGTGGAAGCCGCCGCCCTGGCTTCTCTGGCCCCGGAGGTGCGGGATTTCGAGCCGCGCCAGGCCCTGGATGGCGGCGAGGCGGGTTTGCGGGAGGTCATCACCCTGGCCCGGGAGATTCCGCCCCATCTGCGCCCCGGCGGTCGGTTACTGATCGAGATCGGCTGGGATCAGGAGGCGGCGGTGCGGGCACTTTTTGGGGCCAGTCCCGCCTTCGATCAGGTTGAAGTCCTGCCCGATCTGGCCGGATTACCAAGAATTCTTAGCTGTCGGAGGAGTCATGGACAAGATAGTGATTGAAGGTGGGCATCCCCTGGAGGGGGAGATCAGGATCAGTGGGGCCAAAAATGCCGCCTTGCCCTTGATTTGCGCCTGCCTGCTGGCTCCCGGCCCCCACGTGCTGGAGAATGTTCCCGACCTGCGTGACACCCGGACCATGCTGGCTCTGTTGGAGGCCTTGGGGACAACCTGGCAACGGGAGGGCGATACCCTGACCATCGACACCTCCGGTCTACACAGCTTTGAGGCCTCCTATGACCTGGTCAAGACCATGCGCGCCTCGGTGCTGGTGTTGGGCCCGCTGCTGGCCCGGATGGGTCGGGCCCGGGTCTCGCTGCCCGGCGGCTGCGCCATCGGGGCCCGGCCGATCAATTTTCATCTCCAGGGCTTTGAGCAACTGGGGGTAACCCATCAGCTGGATCAGGGCTATGTCGATGCCGTGGTGGCCGATCGGATGCGCGGCGCCACCATCTGTTTCGATATCCCCTCGGTTACCGCCACGGAAAATATCCTGATGGGAGCGGTACTGGCCCAGGGTACCACCATCATCAAAAACGCGGCCCGGGAGCCGGAGATCGGCAACCTGGTGGATATGCTCAACGGGATGGGGGCCAGGATCAAGGGTCGAGATCTCGATACCCTGCAGATCGAAGGGGTGCGGCAGCTGCAACCGGCCCGGATCAGGATCGTCCCCGACCGGATCGAAACCGGGACCTTCCTGATTGCGGCGGCGGCCGCCGGTGGAGAGTTGACCCTGACCAACTGCGACCCCTCCCTGCTTCCCTCCCTCTATGAAAAGTTGCGGGCGGCCGGGGTTAAGGTGCGGGAGGAGCGGGAACGCCTCCATGTGGCCGGTAACGGTCAGTTGCGGGGGGTGGATATCAAGACCATGCCCTATCCCGGTTTTCCCACCGACCTCCAGGCCCAGATGATGGCCCTGATGTGCTTTTCCCGGGGATTGAGCCTGATCACCGAAACCATTTTTGAAAACCGGTTCATGCATGTGGCGGAGTTGCGCCGGATGGGAGCCGATATCCGGGTGGACGGCCACAGCGCCATCGTCAACGGCACCGGCACCCTGCGCGGAGCCAAGGTGATGGCCACCGACCTGCGGGCCAGTGCTTCCCTGGTGGTCGCCGGTCTGGCCGCCCAGGGGGTCACCGAAATTTCGCGGGTCTATCACCTGGATCGGGGCTACGACAACCTGGTGGGCAAGCTGGCGGCGGTGGGCGCCCATATCCAGCGGGAAAAGGAGTAAGCCCCTCAGAGGGTGATGGTGACCGTAGTGCCCTGATGCTCCCGGCTGGCGATGGTCATTTGGCCGCCGTGTTCGTCGATAATCTTTCGGACCATGGCCAGGCCCAGGCCGGAACCATCGGGCTTGGTGGTAAAGTAGGGATCGGTGATCCGGGGCAGGTCGGCGGGGGCAATGCCCTGGCCGGTGTCGCTGATCACCAGCCGGACCCGCCCGGCGCCGCCGCCCGTCGCCTCGGCCCGCACCCGCAGCACTCCTCCTTGGGGCATAGCTTGCAGGGCGTTGAGATAAAGGTTGAGCAGCACCTGGGTGATCCGGTCGGGATCCAGGTCGGCGGTGGGCAGCTGGGGAGCGGCGGTGAACTCCAGCTCCACCTTGAGCGCCTTGGCGTCGGCGGCCACCAGTTTGAGCGAATTTTGCAGCAACTGGTTGAGGTCGCAGGGGCGGCGGTTGAGGGGGAGAGGGCGGGCATAGTCGAGCAGCTCGCCGATGCTGCGGTTGAGGCGCTCAACCTCGCTGACCAGCAGGCGGGCGGTGTCGCGGTCCGGGTCATCGGCGGGGAAACGGTTGCCCAACAGGGTGGCCAGTCCCTTGATCGAACTTAAGGGGTTGCGGACCTCGTGGGCCACCCCGGCCGCCATCTTGCCCAGCGCCACCAGGTGCTCATGCTTCTGGACCTCCCGCTCCATCTCTTTGCGGTAACCTTGAATGGCCAGCAGGGCGGTCCAGCCCCCGATACCCGCCAGCAGCAAAGCCAGGGAGATGAAGAAGATATGGCGACGGTTACGGTTGATCACCGCCTCTTCGGCCTTCATGTCCAGTCCCACCAGAATCAGTCGCAACTCCCCCCGGGCAAAAATAGCCGGAATCCCTTCGGTCCCGACTCCCTCCTGCCCCAGACGACCGCCTGAACCCATCGGGCCCATCCCCATATGGCCCATCCGGGGCCGCTGCGCCTGGTTGAGCTCCGCCTGCTCCCGCCAGTGCCGGCCTCTGGCCAGGGGGTTGAAGGGGGCGTAAACCTCGAAAACCCGGGCAGGAAAAGCGGTTTCGGTTAGCAACCGGTAAGCCGGGGCCGGGGAAGGGAAGGGTGGCTCGCCATTGGCGGCGGGGAAACCCTCCTGGCCGGGTAGAGAAAAGGGGAGCTGGGTGCCCACCAGTTCCGGGTCGCTGTGGGCCAGGATAAGACCCCGGTGGTCCACCACCGCGATATAAAGGATACTCTCCTCCTGGCCGGTTTGTTCCAGCAGATGCTGGAACTGGAGAGGGTCGGGGAAGGCCATCCGCATCATGGTGGAGCGGGTTCCGGCCTCCACCAGCCGGATCACCGCCTGGCCCCGGTTAAACAGGCTTTCCGTGGCCTGGCGCTGTTCGCGCCGCATGTTGTCCACCGCGAATACCAGGATGATTCCCAGGAGGATGGCCACGGCGGCGGTGAAGATCCAGGGCGACGCCAGGATAAATTTTTGGGGGGCCAGTTTGGTCATAGTGGAGTTTCCGGTTTTCAAATCGACAGAAGGTATGGCGGGCTTGCACCCTTACTACTTACACGATCCGTGCCGGAATCGGCAAAAAGATATGGGGCCGATCCCGTCGCCGCCTGCCGGCGTTTATCCTGGGGGAGGTCAGGGACCCTGGTCCTGGTCCGGCCGCCGGCAGAGTCGTGGCTGTCTCTTTTTTACCCGCCTGGGAGCGAGGGTGGATAAAAAAGAAACAGTTGCGGGCCGCTGAGCGGCCGCCGGTGGCTGGACTGATAAGGGTTTATTTGTAAAAAGGCAATTATTACGGGATGTTGTGATAAATATCTCCTTCTGGCACGGTTGTTGAAATAAAGCCGGTCATCCACAGCACAGACGGGAATCATCCCGGAACCAAAAAAATAGGAGTTTGATCATGAAGAAGACAGTGTTGAGCATCGCTCTGGCGGCAATCATCGGTATGGCTGGTTTTCAGGTGGCCGAGGCCCGGCAGGGCCTGGGGCCGGGGGCGGCGGCGGGACCGGGTTATGGTCGAATGGCGGCCCAGCTGGATGAGGATACCCTCAAGGCCCGCCAGCAGTTCCACGACGAAACCTTGGAGCTGCGTCGGCAGATCGTGGTCAAGCAGACCGAACTGCAGGCGGTGCTGACGGCCCAGAAACCCGACGAAAAGAAGGCGGCCAGCCTGGCGGCGGAACTTTTCGACCTGCGGACCCAGAAGCACCAGAAAGCCCGGGAGCTGGGGATTGCCCTGCCCGGCGCTGGCATGGGGATGGGGATGGGGCAGGGGCTTGGTCCCAAGCGTGGCATGAAAGGCGGGATGGGGCGCGGTATGGCCATGGCCAAGGGCAACTGCCCGATGATGGGTGGCACCGCCGCCCCCGCTGAAACCGCTGACGACGCGCCCGCCCACCATTGATCCGGCGGCTGGATCCGCAAGCAAATCCTCTCTTGCCGCCGCTCCGCCCCGCAACGGGCGGGGCGGCGGCAAGCTGCTTTTACGGCCGGGTCAATCAGGTCGGCTCAAACTTGCCCTTGACGAAACGGCCGGGCAGCTCCTGGCCGTTGGGCATGGTGATGGTGCCCAGGCCGCTGATCTCCCCCTGGTTGAACTCCCCCTCCCATTTGCTGCCGTCGGCCTGAACCAGGCGGCCCAGGCCATGGAAGCGATTGCTGACGAACTCCCCTTCGTAGCGGCAGTTGTTGGGCTGGGTCAGGCAGCCCTTGCCATGGAACATGTTCTCCTTGAACTCCCCGCTGTAGGTCAGGCCGTCGATCTGGGTCAGGGTCCCCTGGCCATCCATCTTGCCCTCCTTGAACTCCCCCTGGTAGCGATTGCCGTTGGCGTCCACCAGGCTGCCCTGACCGTGTGGTTGATTCTCTTTCAGTTCACCGCTATACTCGGTACCATTGTCCAGGCGGATGGTCTGGTTGCCCATAGAGAAACCTCCTTGGTTGATTGCGCTGGTATGGGGGTATGCTAGCAAGGTTACCCGCTCTCGGCAAGTTATTACCCCCCTTGCTTCCATGGAGAGGTGAATCGCGATGCTAAGATCAATTAATCGCCGCTTTTGTCTCCTGCTGCTCCCGCTTTTGTGGGGGCTGGCTCTCCTCGCCCCGCCCTCGCCGCTCTCGGCGGGCCAGGCCGATCCCGACGGACCGGTGGTTCAACTGTTGGCCACCGCCTATCCGGTCGGGGAGGTGCTCCACTATGAGGTCACCTGGCTGGGGCTGAAAGCCGGGCATTTGACTCTGGAGGTCAAGCAACTGGTGGCAGAAGAGCAGCTTTTCGCCATCGATGTCACCGCCCGGACCGTGGGTCTGCTGGGGGCTCTTTATCCGGTCCACGACGAGTTCAGGGTGGTGGTCCAGGGGGAGCAGCGGTTGCCCGGCAGTTATCGCGCCAACCAGCGCCAGGGGCAGCGGCTGACCATTCGCGATACCATGTATGACCAGCAGCATGGCCGCATCGTCTATCAGCGCGACTTGGATGAGCCCCGGAGCTTTGAGGTGGATGGCCCGGTCCACAACGAGTTTTCCGCTTTCTACGTGACCCGGGTGATGCCCCTGGCCCTGGAGCGGGAGGTGGTAATTCCCGCCTTTGCCGACGGTGGGCGGCACCTGGTGCGGGTGGCGGTGGAGCGGCTGGAAGAGCTTAACTCGATTCTGGGCCGGCGGGAGGTTATGCGGGTGCGCCCCCGCCTGACCTTCGCCGGTCTCTATGAAAAGGTGGGGGATCCGGTGATTTGGTTGACCAACGACCGTTATCGGGTCCCGCTGCTGATCCGGGGGCGCATCGCCATCGGCTCCCTCACCGCCACCCTCAGCCATTACCAGGGCCCCCTGCTGGACGACTAGGCGGCGGTGAGGGCCAGGATTCGGGCGATATCCTCCTCGCTGTAGGGCAGGCGCCAGAGCCGGGCCTGGGGAGCGGCATGGGCGGTGATCGCCCTTAGTTCCTCCGGCCCCGGGGGAAGGCCCAGATCGGTCAGGCTGGCCGGCGCCTCCATCTGCTGCAACCAGGATTGCCACTGCTTAATCCCCTGAGCCGCCGCGGTTGGGGCATCGCTGGCCGGCAGCTCGAAAACGGCTCTCAACAGGGCGGCGACCCGGCTTGGGTCACGTTGGGCCTCGAATTTCAGCCAGGCCGGCAGCAATACCGCCAGGGCCGCGCCGTGGGGCAGGTCATGGCGTCCGCCCAGGGCGTGGGCCACCAGGTGGGCCGGGAAATGGATCCGGCCCCGGCCCGCGCTGTTAAGGCCGTAGAGGGCCAGGGAGGAGGCCCAGAGCAGGGTGGCCCGACCCGGATAGTCCGCCGGGCTGGGTCGCACCCGTTCACAGCTTTCCATGATCGACCGGATCAGGCCCGCCGCCAGCCGGTCCTGGAGGCGGTGGTGGGGGCTGGGGTCGGTGCAGAAGAACTCCGCCAGGTGACAGATGCTGTCCACCGCCCCCAACAGGGTTTGCCGCCAGGAGGCGCTGCAGGTCAGCTCCGGGTCCAGAATAGCGGTGGCGGGGTAGAGGTGGCGGTTGCCGATTCCGATCTTCTGGCCGTTCTCCTCGTTGCTCAGGACCATGCCATGGTTGCATTCCGAGCCGGAGCCGGCCAGGGTGGGAACACAGAGCAGGGGCAGGGCCGCCTTGATGCTCTTTTTGCCCCGGAAGAAAAGCCAGGGATCGTGTTTGACGCAGGCTCCGGCGGCAATCGCCTTGGCGCTGTCCATCACCGAACCACCCCCGACCGCCACCACCGCCCCAACGCCGTGCTCCCTGGCCAGGGCGACTCCCCGCCGCACCAGGCTTAGGGTGGGGTTGGGGGGGATTCCGTCCAGTTCCAGCCAACTGACCCCGGCGGCGGTCAGGCTGGCACAGACCTCCCGGTGGCGCCCTGACCCCTTCAGGCTGCTGCGGCCGTAAACCAAAAGGACCTTGCCGGCCAGGCGGGCGCACTCCTCCCCCAGCCGGGTCAATCCCCGGCGTTGGAAGATGATCCGGGTGGGGTGGTGAAAAACAAAATCAAACATTGGCCTTTCGAATCAGGTCGGCGATGATCCCGGTGAGCCGCAGGTAATCGGCGGTGGTGAGGTTTTCCGCCCGTAACTTGGGGGAGATGGCGGCGGCTTCCAGGGCCCGGGCCGCCTCAATCCGGCCCAGGCCGGGCAGCTTGCCGCAGCCCAGGCTGTTGAGCAGGGTCTTGCGCCGCTGCCCGAAGGCGGTATCAACCACCCGGCGCAGCAGGGGCAGGAGCTGGGGGTCGGCCTCGCTCCCTGCCGGGGGAATAAAGCGGATGCGGATCACCACCGAATCCACCTTGGGCCGGGGATAGAAGTTGCCCGGTCCCACCAGCAGCAGACGTTCCACGGTGGCGCAGCTTCCCAGGAGCACGGTCAGGACCCCGTACTCCTTGCTGTTGGGCTTGGCGGTCAGTCGTTCCGCCACCTCCTTCTGGATCATCAGCACCGCCCACTCCAGGGCGGGGTGGTGTTCCAGCAGTTTGAAGAGCAGGGGGTTGGTTACCGAGTAGGGCAGGTTGGCGATTATTTTCAGTTTTTGCCCCTGCTCGCGGGCCATGGCGCTGAAATCGGCCTTGAGCAGATCCTGGTGGAGCAGCTGCACATTGGCGGCCAGATCCTGAGCCTCCCGGTGATATTTGACAATTCCCGCATCCAGCTCCAGGCCGATTACCCGTCCGGCCCTGGCGGCCAGCGGGGCGGTAAGAGCCCCCAGGCCCACCCCCAGCTCCACCACCGTGTCCCCGGGGGTAAGGCCGGCGGCCTCCACAATCTGGGCGGCGATCTGGGGTTGAACTAAAAAGTTCTGGCCCAACTGTTTACTGGGGGCCAGCCGGTGATCGGCCAGAATCTGGCGCACGTGGTTTTGGTTCATCTGGGCGGTTTAACCCCTCAGGAGAGGATATGCTTTTGGCGCCGTTTGCGCTGAATGGCCAAAAAGAGCCGAAGAGAAAGGGGATAGGTAATCAGGGCCAGAGGGATGGCCAGGATTACTCCCCCTAAAATCATGACCGCCAGGGACTCATAGCCCAGCAGGCTCAAGGCGGTCAGCCGCTCACCCCAGGAGGCGGACCCGGAAAGCATGAACTCCACGGTTTCCCGGACCCGGGACCAGGAGAGATCGATGGGGTAGAGCAGTTTACCCAGCTTCCAGCAGATATAGTACTGGGGGATCAGGGTCAGGGGATTGCTGACCAGCAGGCCGGCCAGGACCGCAGCGATGCTGTTGCCCTTGAACAGCGGGGCGAAGATCAGGATGGTCAGGGTTTGCAGGGGCAGAATGGGGATGATCCCGATGGCCACTCCCACGGTCATTCCCCGGGCCAGGCTCTGGGGGTCCCCCTTGAGCCGGAGGATCTTCAGGTAGTAGAGGCGGGCGGCGCGCTGGGGTTCCATGGCAGGTCAACTTTGGGCGATGGGACCGTGGCTGTGCCGGCCCGGGGTAGAGGCGGAAGGCAGCAGATAGCCGGAGCGGGAGTAAACGTCGGAATCGAGAGCCCGGGTGGCCTGATGGCGCTGGAAAAAACCGGCCATGGCGATCATGGCGGCATTGTCGGTGCAGAAACGGGGTTCCGGCATGAAGATTTCCAGGCCCCCGGCCCGTTTTGCCGCCTCCCGCAGATATTGGCGCAGGCGGGGATTGGCCGCCACCCCGCCGCTGAGCACCACCCGGGGGATGCCCATGCTTTTGGCCGCCGCCAGGGTTTTTTGACTCAAAACCTCCACCACCGCCTCCTGGAAGGAGGCGCAGATGTCGGCGATCTCCTCCTCGCCGGCGGGTGGTTTTTGCCGGATCTGCTGGGCCACCGCCGTTTTCAGGCCGCTGAAGCTGAAATCGTAGCTGGCGGGTTCCAGCCAGGCCCGGGGGAAGTCACAGGCGGCTGGATTACCCCGGGTCGCCAGACGGCTCACCTCCGGGCCGCCGGGATAACCCAGACCCAGCAGTTTGGCTACCTTGTCGAAGGCTTCTCCGGCGGCATCATCACGGGTGCGGCCGCAGAGGGTGAAGCGGGTCGGGCTTTCCACCAGGAAGATGCTGGAGTGGCCCCCGGAAGCGGTCAGGGCCAGATAGGGAAACTGGGGCGACTGGTCGCCCAGAAACACCGAGGCCAGATGGCCGGCGATATGGTCCACCCCCACATAGGGGATGTCGGCGGCCAGGGAGAGGGCCTTGGCGAAATTGAAGCCCACCAGCAACGAACCCACCAGGCCGGGACCCTGGGTGACGGCGATCAGGTCGATTTCGGCGATGGCGACTCCCGCTCGGCTCAGGGCGGTTCTGACCACCGGCTCGATATTTTCCAGGTGCCGGCGTGAAGCCAGTTCGGGAACCACCCCGCCATAGGGGTTGTGGGTGGCGGTCTGGGACTGGATCAGGTCGGCGAGGATCGTAATCGGGGCCAGATCGCCCCCCCCTTGCCCGGCTTGCCCGGGAGCGGTCCGCTCCACGGCGAGAACTGCCGCCGCCGTATCGTCACAGGAGGTTTCAATGCCTAGAATCAGCATGGCGGAAGGTCCGTCGACACCAGGGCTCAATCCCGGGCCCGGGGATAGGAGCCCAGCCATTCGTAAAGAGCGCAGATTTTGCGCAACTCGCCACAGGCCGCCTTCACCGGCGGATCGTCAAGGTGTCCGAGCAGGTCGATAAAGAAGAGATAGCGGCCCGGCTGATCCTTGAAAGGACGGGATTCGATCCGGGTCAGGTTGATGGAGTGCCGAGCCAGGATACTCAGGGCCTCGTGGAGGGCCCCGGGTTTGTCCAGCAGGGCCAGCAGCAGGGAGGTTTTGTCGTCACCGCCGGCCTTGGGTGACTCCTGGCCGATCAGGAGAAAACGGGTGGTGTTGCCCCGGTAATCCTCGATCTCCTTAGCCGCCACCTGGAGCTGGTAGGTGCGCACGGCCAGGGAACTGGCGATGGCGGCCACCGTGGGGTCCTGGGCCGCCATTTTCGCCGCCACCCCGGTACTGATCACATTCTGCTGGGGAATCTCCGGCAGGTTGCGATGCAGCCACTGGCGGCACTGGGCCAGGGGCTGGGCGTGGGAAACCACCAGCTTGACATCGCTCAGGCGGCCGGACTGGTTGACCAGATTGTGGCTGATCGCCAGGTTCAACTCCCCACAAATTTTTACCCGGTGGTTGCGGAAGGCGTCCAGGGTGGAGGTCACCGCCCCCTCGATGGAGTTCTCCACCGGCACGATTCCATAGTGGACCCGGCCCCGCTCCACCTCGATAAAGGTGTCTTCAATGGTTTCCAGTGGTCGGAAGGCGGCGGCCGAGCCGAACTGTTTCAGCCCGGCCAAGTGGGAGAAGGTGGCCTCGGGCCCCAGATAGGCGACCTCGATCTCTTTCTGGGAGAGGCGGCAGGTGGCGATGATCTCCTGGATTATGGCCCGCAGGGACGGTTCGGGGAATTCGCCGTTATTCTCCTTGAGCAGGCGGCCGATAATCTCACGTTCCCGTTTTGGGTCCCACTTGTCAGCGTTTTCACGTGATTTAATGGCGCCGATTCGCCGGGCCAGGCGAATGCGCTCTTTCAGCAACCCCAGGAAACGGTCATCAATGGCATCGATCTGATGCCGGATCTCGCTAAGAGCGGCCTGGTTTGAGTCAGCGGCAGTTACTTCGGGCATCTTTCACCTTTGACCGATTTTTGCTGGCCCGGCCCGGCCCGGAATGAATTTAGGAAGGGAAATTCCGCCACTTTATTAGGAAAACGGCCAGGATGCAAAGAGTTTTTGCGTTCCGGCCATTGGGCCATCGGTTGACAGCCCTTGCTAAACCCGGTAAGTATCGCGGGATTGGTGAAGATTGGCGGGTTGTCGCTTGATTGTGGTACATTGGCTTGATAAATGTTTTACTCCGCCGGACAGTTTGATTGGGGACAGCTTAACTTGCGAGGTCATCTCTTCAAATGAAGGTCAAACATTGCATGCAGGGCGGTAAGAAGCTGGTGACCATCGGGCGTGACGCGCTGCTGCAGGAAGCGGGGACCTTGATGAAACAGCACGGCATCCGCCATCTGCCGGTGGTGGAGGATGATCAGATGATCGGTTTCATTACCGAAAGTGACATTCGCCACTATGCCTTTCCTTCGCTGGAGCGCGATATTCATGTCCATGAGGTGATGGTGCGCAACATCATCACCATCAATGTCAACGCCACCGTCGAGAAGGCCGCCCGGCTGATTCACGACTACAAGATCGGCGGCTTGCCGGTAATGGACAAGAAAAAACTGGTGGGAATCATCACCGCCACCGACCTGCTCTCGGCCCTGATCTCGGTGATGGGGCTGCTCAAGGCTTCCACCCGAATCGACCTGCTGCTGGGCAAAAAAGGGGGGGTGGAGGATGTAACCAGGATCATCAAGGAGCATGGCGGCGAAATTATCAGTGTCTCCACCGAGCAGCACTCCTCGCGCCGTAAGCTTTACGGTTTTCGTCTGGAAAAATGCGACTTTGATGTGGTGATCGAGGCCCTGGAAGAGGCCGGTCATAAAGTGGTGGCGGTGGTGGATTGAAGGTCGGCTGGGGATGATGGTGGCAACAGGGGAGGCGGCGGGGTTTGCGGCCCTCTGCCGGAGTTTGCGCGGCTTTAGGCGGGTGGCGGTGGCCTTTTCCGGGGGAGTGGACAGCTCGCTGTTGCTGGCCGCGGCCTTAGAGGTCCATGGTGATCAGGTGCTGGCCCTGCATGGCCGAAGTCCGCTCCAGGCCCCCGGCGAGTACGACAAGGCCATGGCGGTGGCCGCCGCTCTGGGGTGCCGTCCCCTGGTGCTGGAGCTTGATCCCTACGCCTGGCCCGAGGTGACGGCCAACTCCGAACAACGCTGTTATCACTGTAAACACCGACTTTACCAATTTTTTTTGGCCCAGGCCGCTACGCGGGACCGAGTGGTGTTGCTGGATGGCACCAATCTCAGCGATCTGGGTAAAGAGCGCCCCGGCCTGGTCGCCATCCGTGAATTGGGGGTTAAGACCCCCCTGGCCCAGGGCGGGCTCACCAAAGGAGTGGTCCGGGCCCTGGCCCGCTGGCGCGGGCTGGCCAACTGGGATAAGCCGGCGGCCTCCTGCCTGGCTACCAGGATCATGGGCCGACAGCCGCTAACTCGGGACAAAATTGCCCTGGTGGCCCGGGGAGAGGCTTTCTTGCTGGAAAAAAAATTCCCAGGCTCTCGTTTTCGCCACTGGGGTGGCCTTTGCCGGATTGAGGTGCGGGGTGATGATTTTTCTCGGCTCACTTCTGCGGCTATCTGGCTGGAAATAGAAGACTTTTGTCGGGGTCTTGGTTTTGAGCGGGTGGAGGGAGGGATCCGTCCTCCTGAAGGTTAAATTTACTGTTTAGGCGTTTTTTTCGGTTGACCTCGGGAAATTTTTTATTGACAATCAAAAAACCGCTGGTTAAAGCCTGATGATGCCTGCGTATATGAGTTGGTAGGGGATGACTGAACTGACCAGCAAAACCAAACAGCACGAGGAGGAAGGAATGAACAAGAGTGAATTGGTGGAGCAGATGGCAAAAGCCGGCGGTATTAGCAAGGCCGCCGCGGAGAAGACGCTGGCCGGCGCTCTGGCTGCGGTGACCAAGGCCCTCAAGAAGGGCGACAAGGTTACTTTGGTCGGCTTTGGCACTTTTTCCGTGGCCAAGCGTTCCGCCCGCCAGGGGCGTAACCCCCAGACCGGCAAGCCGATCACCATTAAGGCTCGCAAGGTGGCCCGTTTCAAGGCCGGCAGCAAGTTGGCCGAGGCCGTGAAGTAAAGTTTATTCCTTTGCCATCCATGCCCGGCGGGGCCGGCATCCTGCCAGGATGTCGGCCCCGCCGCGTTCAGCGCCGCTTTCCACCCTCCTCACAGAGTTTTTGCTTGCATAATTCTTTGAAGTTAAGCAATATGGGCCCCGCTCAAGTCCAAGGTCGCGGGGTTCGCGGTTTTGGATCTGGGGTGGAGATCTTTGTTGCTGTGATTAAGTCGGGACGTGGCTCAGCCTGGTAGAGCACATGCTTCGGGAGCATGGGGTCGGAGGTTCAAATCCTCTCGTCCCGACCATTTTCAACGTTGGGGAGTCTTGCTGTCGGCCCAACCCCTTCCAGATGGCGGTCGGATATTTAAATCACCGGAACCAGGCGTCCAAGCCCTGGTTTTTCTATTTTAACCACAAGCAACAGAGAAAAGGGAGTCGACAATGAACCAGTTATTTGCGAAATCTTCCCTGGTGATGACGGTGGGCGTGGCATTGCTCCTGACCAGTGGCTGTGGCGGCGGTGGCCAGGTCGAGAAACGGCCGCAGCTGCAAAGTGTCAAGGAGAAGGTCAGCTACAGTATCGGCTTGAATATCGGGGCCGATTTCGTGGCCCAGGGAATTGAGGTGGATGCCGATCTCCTGGCCCTGGGAATCAAGGATGCCGTTGATCAGGTCGAGCCCCTGTTGAGTGAAGAAGAGATGCACCAGGCGATTTTGGCCTTTCAAGATGAGATGATGAGCCGCCAGGAGGAGATGATGAGTGAGCTGAACGCGGAAAATTTGCGGGCCGGTGAGGCCTTTTTGGCGGAAAACGCCCAGCGGGAAGGGGTGGTCAGCCTACCCAGCGGCCTCCAGTATCGGGTGGTTGAGCCGGGCACCGGAGCCTCTCCCACTGAGAGTGATATGGTCTCCGTCCATTATGAGGGCCGCCTGGTGGACGGCTCGATTTTCGACAGCTCCCTGCAGCGGGACGAACCCGCCGTCTTTCCGGTGGCCGGGGTAATCCCCGGCTGGACCGAGGCCCTGCAGCTGATGGCCGAGGGGGCCAAATGGGAAATTGCCTTGCCCCCCTCCATCGCCTATGGAGAACGGGGTGCCCCTCCCGTGATCGGACCCAACGCGGTGCTGGTGTTTGATGTTGAGCTGCTCAAGGTGAACCCGTAGCGCCAAGATGGCTGGGTTTGAGTTTTCGGCGCTGTTTTTCGCCTTTTCCCTGACCTTGCTGGCCGGGCTTTCCACCGCCATCGGTGGCGGCCTGGCCATGTTTATTCGCCCCCGCAACACGGTGTGGCTCTCGTTGGGGCTGGGTTTTTCCGCCGGGGTGATGATCTATGTCTCCTTTGTCGAGCTGCTGCCCAAAGGGGTGGACGCTTTAGCGCCCATTCATGGTGAAGAGTGGGGCTACGCCGTGGCCACCGTCGCTTTTTTTCTCGGTATCGCCGCCACCGCCCTGATCGACCTGCTGGTTCCCAAGGATGTCAACCCCCACGAGCTGAAGAAAGAGCAGGAGTTTTCCGGGGCCGGCCACCTCCATGCCGAGAAGGCCCGTTCCCTGAAACGGACCGGGCTCTTTACCGCCCTGGCGGTGGCGATCCACAACTTCCCGGAAGGTTTTGCCACCTTCAGCGTGGCCCTGCTCGATCCGGTCCTGGCCTTGCCCATCGCCGCGGCCATTGCCATCCACAATATCCCCGAGGGGGTGGCGGTGGCTCTGCCCATCTACCACGGCACCGGCAGCCGGCGGCAGGGGTTCTGGTACTCCCTCTTCTCCGGCCTGGCGGAGCCGGCCGGGGCGGTGGGCGGTTTTCTCCTGCTGGCTCCCCTGCTCAACGAGTCCACCCTCGGCCTGATTTTTGCGATGATTGCCGGGGTGATGATCTACATCTCCTTTGACGAACTGATCCCCTCCGCCCGTCTGTACGGCACCGCCCACACCCCCATCATCGGCTTGCTCTCGGGGATGCTGGTGATGGCCTTCAGTCTGGTCTTTTTCGAATTTTTTTAAACTAGAGCAGATCGGCCAGTCGGTCGGCCAGTTGGGGGGAGAGGGGGCGCAGGCGCTGGAGGAGCTCTTCGGCCTTGGCCGTTTGGCCGCCGGCGGCATAGGCGCTGCCCAGGGCCAGGAGGGCTTTGGGTTCACGGGGAGCCAGTTCCACGGCCCGTTCCAGGGCGATGATCGCTTCCGCAGTCCGGCCGGCGTTGCCGTGGGCGGCGCCCAGATTCAGCCAGGCCGGGGCAAAATCCGGGGCGAAGGTCAGCAGGCGCTGGTAGGCCGCGATCTCCTGCTCCGTCTGGCCGGCCTGGCCGTGGAGTACCCCCAGATTGTACCAGGCCTCCTTCATCCCAGGGGCGGCCTCGGTGGCCCGGCGGGTGGCCTCGATCGCCTCGTCGGTGCGACCCGCCTCCCGCAGCAGCACCCCCAGGTTGTACCAGGCCGGCGCGAATTGGGGATTGAGGCGCAGGGCCTGGCGGTAGCTGCCCATGGCCCTCTCGGCCAGGGCCAGCTGCTCTTGGGCCAGCCCCATGTTGAACCAGGCCCGGTGGTCGTTGGGGATGGTTCTGCTCCAGCGAAAGGAGTGTTTGAGCAGTTCCGGCCAGTCGCGCCGCTGTTCCAGCAGGGTTGCCTGGCTGCTCCATTGATTGGCCTGGGAGGAGGCCGGGGCCGGCGGCGGGGCGGCCAGGCCCGGGATCGAGGCCAGCCAGCAGCCCGTCAGCAGCCAGAGAAGCGTTATCCCTTTTTTAAGTGCCGGTCTTTTCACAGCAGACCGATCTCCTCCAGCAGCCCGTTGGCGGTTGCCAGCAGTTGTTCCTTGCCCTCCTCGCTGCGGGCCTCCACGTAAAAGCGGACCTTGGGTTCGGTGCCGGAGGGCCTGATCATCAGCCAGCTGTCATCATCGAAGATCATCTTGCGGCCGTCGATGGTGATCACCTCCTTGATGGTCCGGGTCCGGTCGCCGACGGAAATCCGGACCCCTGCCCGATAGCGCTCCAATCCGGCCAGGGCCTGCTCCAGCTCCCGGCCCATCCTGCTGACCGTCACCCCGCCCCGGCCGGGGAAGAAACAGCCAAAACGGGCGCGGATGGCCGCCAGGTAGGCCGCGATCCCCTCCGGGTGCCGCAGCAGCAGGTCAAGGGCCAGCAGCAGGCCGATATAGGCATCCTTTTCCGGGGTATGGCCGATCAGGGAGATGCCGTCGGATTCCTCGAAGATCACCAGGGCCTTGCCGATCACCGGCTTGAACTCCTTGAAGCCCACCGGCGGCTCGAACACCTCCTCGTTAAGGCCCTTGGCGATGGCATTGGCGAAGTTACTGGTGGCCACGGTTTTGGCCACCATGCCCCGCTTGCCCTTATCCTGGTGCAGATAGTGGTAGGCCATGGCCCCGAACAGATTCATGTCGAACTCCAGGGTGCCGTCGGTGAAGCGGATGCGGTCGCCGTCGGGGTCGATGATTGCGCCCAGCTTGAGGCGTTCCGGACGTTGGCCCAGGGCCCTGTTGACCATCTCCAGGTTGGCCGAGGATGGCTCCGGGGCCACCCCGTCGAAGGTGGGGTCGGTCTGGTCCCGGAAACGCAGCAACCGCTGGGCCGGAATGCCGGCCAGCAGGCGGTCCAGGTGGACCCGGCTGGCCCCGTGAACGCAGTCGATGGCCAGCACATAGTCATCGCGGCCGGTCAGTTCGGCCATGATTCCGTCGTAATCCAGACCGTGGCGCTCCCGGTTCTCCCGCACCAGCCGCTGCCAGCAGGCCAGGGCGTCTGTGGGGCGGACCAGGGCGGGATCGCCTTCGCCTTCGGGGATCTCCCCCCGGTCGATGATCCGGAGCGCTTCGCCGGTGATCCGGTTGGTGATGATGGCGGCGGCGGGGCCGGCGTCGGCGGCGTTGTATTTGAAGCCGCCATATTCCAGGGGGTTGTGGCTGGGAGTCAGGTTGATGGAGCAGGCGGCCTTGAGCACCAGCACCGCCGCTGAGAGAACCCCGGTGGTGGATTCCCCGGCGAAATGAACCACAAAACCCTGACTACTCAAGAGATCGGCCGCCGCCCGGGCCAGCATCGGCCCACCGAATCGGTTGTCATGGCCCAGAACTACCCCCTGTTGCCGGGCCTGGGCCAGGCTGGAGACCCCCAGGGCGGCGGCCAGTTCCGGTTCCCCCTCCGCCTGGTGGTAAACGTTGATGATCGCCTGGGTAACCTGGCGCACCGATTGGACGTTGATATCCTTGCCCAGGATCCCCCGCCAGCCGGAGGTGCCAAATTTCACCGGAGTCAGGGGCGGAGCCTGGTTGCTGACCATCTCCTGGTGGAGCAGGGCGTAGGTCTGGTCGATGGCGGCCTGGGCGGCGGCCCATTGGGAACTCTCCGGTTTCGCCCCATGGCGGAGGGCCAGCAACTCCCTGAGCAGGGTGAAGTAATCGCTGGCGGCATGATCTCCCGGAACCGTAAACTTGTTCATCAGGGTGGTGATTTGATTTTCCATGGTAATTTCCGGTGGTATTAACTGATTTGGCGGCTGATGGTTCTGATAGATTTGATTCTAGCTTTGATTTTCAG